>JANOQY010000376.1:0-8807 GCA_031414995.1 Betaproteobacteria bacterium | reverse complement strand
GGAAGCGGGTGCCGGCGTGGGTGCCAATCTGGACAGTGTGCTGGCGCTGCTGGGGCTGACCAGCGTGAATGCGTTGGAGCTGGTGATTTCAACCGATATCGCTAAGTCGCCTGCCGGGTTGGCGAGTGGTGCGGTGACGGCGGACAAGGCCAGTTTTGTGACGGGGGATACGGTCAACTTCACCGTGAAGTTGGACCCGACGACGGTGGATTTTTTCCCCGGACTCGGGCCGTACAACGTGAAGAAGATTCAGTTGGTACGCAAGGTGGGGGGTACCGTCTCGGTGGCGGGGTCGGTGGATGCCATTCCGGGGGACAGTACGTTCAGTTTTGTATTCAACGCCACGGACTCGGGTACGGTCGGACAGTTCTCGGCGTTTGTGGTGACGTGGCTTTTGCCGCTCGATTTACTCGCGCTGGAAGTGGGTACCGGAACGGTCAACGCCGCGCCGGTCGCGACCAAACGCGTCGCGGCAGGCCACGACTTTTCCTGTGCCCTCACCAGCGCGGGCGGGGCAAAGTGTTGGGGAAGCAACGCCAACGGGAAGCTCGGCGACGGTACAACCGTCAGCTCGTTCAGGCCGGTGAATGTCGTCGGTTTGTCCAGTGGTGTCGTGGACATCAGTGCGGGTTCATTACATGCCTGCGCCGTCACTGCAATCGGCGGCGTGAAATGCTGGGGCAGAAACCTCGACGGCCGATTGGGAAACGGCACGCTCACAAATTCCAGTGTTCCTGTTGATGTTGTCGGCTTGTCCAGCGATATTGCGGTGGTCAGCGCCGGCAGGATGCACACTTGTGCGCTCTCCAAATCCGGCGCAGTCAAATGCTGGGGCTACAACGGGGTCGGCCAACTGGGAAACCGCAGCACAGCGGATAGCAGTGTTCCTGTCGATGTCGAGGGACTTTCCAGTGGTGTCATTGCAATCCAAGTCGCCACCGGCGATCACACATGCGCAGTGACCGCTGCGGGAATCGTCAAATGCTGGGGCGAGAATTGGGGCGGGCAGCTTGGCAACGGCTCAGCGGTGAACTCCGCCGTGCCGGTCGACGCCGTCCTTGCGCCAGTCGACGCGGTGGCGGTGTCTGGCGGCAGTGGGTTCAGTTGCGCGGTGAGCCGAGCGGGAGCGGTCGCCTGCTGGGGCGACGGCGGGCGAGGTGTCCTGAGTGACGGCAGCATCACGGGCAGCGCAGTGGGCATCCGTTCCGGCATTTCCCACACCTGCATCGTCACCGTGGACGGCGCCGTCAAGTGCTGGGGCAGAAACCTCAACGGCGAGCTGGGCAGGGGTACGTTCGATGCAAACGATGTTGGCACCCCGGTGCCGGCGACGGTAGTTGGACTGTCCAGTGGTGTCCTAGAAATCAGCGCAGGATCGCTGCATACCTGTGCACTGACTACGGCGGGACAGGTGGTCTGCTGGGGCAACAATTTTGCGGGGCAACTCGGTGACGGCACCGCGACGAGGAGCAGCGTGCCGGTCCTCGTGGGAAGTTTTTAGACTCAAGTTCGAAACGGAAGCGGCCGCCTCACACATGCGCTGGCCATCTAAGTGATGCGGAAGTTCTTAAAAGTAAAAGGGGCCGAAAAGTAAAAGCGGCCGTGGTTGATTGTTTTGGGAACGCTTTCTGTGTGCCATCCTCCCCTACGGTTTGCCGCACGTTCTTTTCATCTCGCATGCACAGCGGAGATACCTGTTTCCCATGGAAACACGGTTCAAATACTCACCGCGTCTTCGTCACCTTCGCCAAATGACGCGGTCGATCAGGATCAAAACCGCGTGCGCGCGATAGCGCCTCAACCATCGGATAAAAACTTTGCACGATCGAAATCGGATCGAGATCGACTGACGCGGTTTCGATGATTGGCAGCTCGCACGCGCCAGTGCCCACCGGGGCCGCGAGCAGCACGCGCGCACCGCGACCGCGCATCTCGTCTGCCAATGCCAGCAGGCCCGCTTGCGCAGGCCCGCGTGGCGCGAACACGAGCAACGGATAGCCTTCGTCGATGAGCGCCATCGGGCCGTGCTTCACTTCCGCGCCAGAAAATGCTTCCGCCTGAATGGCGCAGGTTTCCTTGAATTTGAGCGCGGCTTCCATGGCAATCGGCAGGCTGGTGCCGCGACCAATCACGAACAGTCGGTCAGCGTCTTTCAGCACATCGACTGCCGCAGACCAGTCGCAATTGGCTGCGCGGACAAGCGTTTCGGGTAGGCTCGATAATGCGTGACGCAAATCTGCGTCATCGTTCCACGCGCCGGCCACGCGCGCACCGGCCACTAATTGCGCGATAAAACTTTTGGTCGCGGCCACGCTCGTTTCAGCGCCCGCATGCAACGGAAATATCGATTGCACGGCAGCGGCTAGAGGCGACTGCGCTTCGTTGACAAATGCGGCCGTCAGTGCGCCACCATCGGAAAAAAAACGCATCGGCGCAAGTAGATCCGGGCTTTGTCCGGATTGCGAAAACGCGAGCGCTAACAGGCCTTTGCATTGAATTTGTGATTGATAGAGTGTGATCAGCGACATCGGCAACGACGTCACCAAACGGCCCATTTTGGCCATGATGAGGTATGCCATAAAGTGCGCCGCGTGGTCGGAGCTGCCGCGTGCAATCGTCAACACTGCCGTCGGATTTGCCGACCGCAGCTTTGCGCCAAATTCGCGATAGGCGGCTTCATCGCGCATCATTTGTGCGGCGACTGCGGCGGGTGCCTCGCGCGCTTCGATATACATTTGCGATGCGGCTGCAGGCGCTGCGTTACTTGCCATCGTCAAGCGAAATTCCTTCCACAAATACATCGGTCAGTTGCAAATCGCGATTGAGCACGACGATATCGGCCCACGCGTTGGTAACGAGGCGGCCACGATCAGTGAGGCCGAGAAAATCGGCGGCAAAGGTCGACACGCGCCGCGAGGCATCGCAAAGATCAAGCTGTAATTCGTTCACCAGATTGCGCAGCGCCTGATCCATCGTCAAGGTTGATCCTGCGAGCGTGCCATCAGCGAGCCGCACACCGCCCAGACATTTGGTGACGGTATGGCGGCCAAGACGATACTCACCATCGGGCATGCCCGCAGCGGCGGTGGAGTCAGTCACACAAAATAAACGCGGGATGGCGCGCAAGGCAACTTTCATCGCACCCGGATGGACATGAAGTAAATCGGGAATGATTTCTGCATATTGGCCATGCGCCAATGCCGCGCCGACCATGCCTGGTGTGCGGTGATGCATGCCGGTCATGGCGTTAAACAAATGCGTAAAACCGCTGGCACCGTTGGCCAGTGCGGTGACACCGTCTTCATACGCGCCAGCCGTGTGCCCGAGCTGGACGCGATACCCCGCGTCCACCAACGACGCGATGGACGCCATATTGCCCTCCACCTCCGGGGCCAGCGTGATGAGACGGATGGGCGCGATTTTATGTAGCCGCTCCAGTTCATCGAGCTGCATGGGCCGCGCAAAATCCGGCTGCGCGCCGAGCTTGCCGGGATTGATATACGGCCCTTCCAAATGCACGCCAAGCACGCGCGCGCCGCGGCGGCTTGCTGTTCCCTGTTGGCGCGGCGCATTACAGATGCCTGCCAACCCGTTAAACGCAATCTCCAAATCTGCGGTCGGCGCGGTCATCGTTGTTGCGAGTAACGACGTCGTGCCGTACTTCGCATGCAGTGCTGCGATGCACGACGCGGCCTCACCGCCCTCCATAATGTCGTGTCCGCCGCCGCCGTGGACGTGTTGGTCGATAAATCCCGGCAGCACGATCGGCTCCAGTGAATCGCGCACCGCCTGAGTGCCAATCGCCTGGCCCGTCACGCTGGTGATTCGGCCTTCGCTTGAGAATTCGATGACGCCTGCAACGAAACCTTGCGGCATGAGAATGTTGCCCTTGAGCGCGGTGAATCCGCCGGGACCGGAGTTGCGGCTCATCGCGGCGCGCAATCGCAATCGCAATCGCAATCGCAAAGCATCATGAATCGCGCCTCATCTCGGCCACGAAATCGTAGTAGTCATTGCGGCAATAGGAGTGCGTGAGTTCCACCGCCTGACCGGACTCCAGGTAACCCACGCGCGTGATGAACAACACCGCCTGGCCCACGGCGATACCCAGTTGCCGTGCCAGTTCCGGCTCGGCATTCAACGCGCGCAGGTGTTGCAGCGCGCGGATGGGGGCTTGATCTTTGCGGTTCAGATATTCGTAGAGCGAGCCTTCGACCTGTTCCGGCTTGGGCAAGATCGATTGTGGCAACACGCTCATCTCAAACGCCATCACGACATCATCGGCAAGACGCAGGCGCTTTAGCCGCGCGACCCTGCTCGATGCAGTAAGACCTAGCTGAAACTGCTCATCCGGCAGCGACGGCGTTATTGAGCGTGCCAGCCACAAGGAGCTTGGCGTATAGCCGCGCCGCGATAATTCTTCCGAAAAACTGGTGAGCCTGGAGAGTGGCTGCTCGATGCGCGGTGCGATGTAGTTGCCCGAACCTTGCCGACGGATGATGAGCCCCTGCTCGGCGAGGAGGTCAATCGCTTTGCGTGCAGTGACGCGCGACACACCGAGCGACTCAGACAAGAGCCGCTCTGAAGGCAGTGCCGCGTGCACCTCATATTTTCCGCTCGTGATCGCATCACTCAGTTTGCGCGAGAGCTGCAAGTAGAGCGGCGAATGATCGCGTGGGTCGGGCTTGAATTTGAAATGCATGCTGTCTTTATGCTGCCCTTACGTTGTCTTAATTAGCGCCGTGACTGGTTTGCTTAAACAAAATACCAATTTAATACCAAATAATACCAACATGGGCACTATTTATACGCAGGCAAGCGCCTATTTTTGCGATGGTAGTGGCGGAAAGTGTGCTGTCACTCGCTGTCAACATTGGATGATCGCGTCTTGGCGAAAAATCGCCAAACGCTAGCATTGACGAGGCTTATGGCTTACTTTACCCCTGAAAACCGCACCAGTGGCTGATCTTACTAAAAATATCGAGAATCAACTGCGCATCAAAACGAAACCGCCGCATTGAGTCCGACCATCACATTTCTTCCTGATGCTGGCTCAAAGTAACGCCCTCTTGCTTCGGCCACAATGACCGACCCGATATAGCGACGGTCGGTGACGTTATCAACGCGGACAAATTCGCTGAGCCGCCAGTGACCAAAGCGCGCTGTCGAAAATTGCTGCTGGAATCCGGCGCGGATATTGGCCACACCATAGCCTGCGGCTGCATCTGAATTCGCATCGTTCACATAAATCTTGGTGGCCGCACGATATTCAATCGCGGTATGGAATCCGGATGATGGATCACGCCAGATCAACTCAACAGTCAACACAGAACGGGCCACGCCCGGCAGCAGATTGTCGGCCGCGACCAGCACCGGCGGCGACCCCGCGCTGAACGCTTGCCTGAAGCGCGGGTTCAGCCAGGTGTAAGCAAGGGAGGATTCAAAACCGGACGGCAGCATGTGTTCAACCGATAGCTCGACGCCATCACGCCGGGTGTTGGCGGCGTTGCGAAAATCGCTACGGCCACCACTCGATGCGTTAGTGACAATTTCATTTTTCGTGTCGATACGAAACACCGCCGCGCGCAGTTGGGTGCTGTCGCGTACATTGCCGCCGCCGCTGCCGATGCTGCCCTTGATGCCAAATTCAACGTGACGACTGCTCGCCGGCTGTAAGGCGAAATTAAAACCGGTGGCACCATTCGGACGATAGGCAAGCTCGGCGAAAGTCGGCGTTTCAAATCCTTCACCAACATTGGCATAAACATTCCAGCGCGGTGTGGCCTTGAACAACACGCCGACCACCGGCGTGGTCCGCGAATAGGCAACGTTGCCGCTGTCGTCCGGATTGATGCCGACGATGTAGTGATCAGTGGAATCAAATTTCACGCGACTACGACGCGCGCCGCCACTGATGCTGAGCACATCGGTAAGTTGCCACTCGGCCTGCGCGTAAAAATCGGTATTGGACACACGATCATCTTCATCGCGTTTCAGTCCGCCTTGCATGCCGAAGTTATTGATAAAGCCGCGACGTTGCTCGATGAGTTGATCGCGATCGATGCCGACAGAAAAAGTCAGCGCGCGATCAGCCAGCGAAACCAGCCGCGTCCAGCGCACACCCAGCCCGCTGTAGCGTCGATCCAGATCCACGATGCCGCCTGCGCTCAATGGCGTATTTCCTTCCTGGCCAAGATATTGTTTAACCGTGCGATTGCCGCCGTAGATTCTGGCCTGCAGTGCGCCGGCTGCGTTACTGCTGTCGCCAAGGTCATAGACCGCGCCGAGCTGATTTTGGCGAACGCTTTTTCGGGTGTTGAACGTGAGCGCTGAGGCATCAACCGCGCGCGGGTCGGCCTGTACTTGCGCACGCGTCAGCCCGAGCGGGTCCTGCGTGTCTGGTTGGCTCAATGCGTTGGTGACGAGTGTAAGAGTCCCATCACCTACGGGCAATTTGAATTTGGCGTTGAGTTGGTCGCGTGTCGCCGCGCTGTGTTGGCGATAGCCTTGCGTTTCAAATTGCGAAATATCGACGAGGTAATTCAGACTAACCAAACTATTTTGCTGTCCGCCAAATTGCAAACCATATCTTTTCGTGTCGAAACTTCCCGCTGCAAACGAGCTGCTAACGGTTGGCATCAACGGACCATCTGCGGTAAAAATCTGTACCACCCCGCCGGATGAATTGCCGTACAAACTCGCGAACGGGCCGCGCAATACTTCGATTCGTGCCGCCGACGATAGATTGAACGTCGCGGCCTGACCTTGACCATCGGGCATCGTGGCAGGGATGCCATCGGCAATCAGGCGCACACCACGCACGCCGAAAGTGGAGCGCGCGCCGAAGCCGCGGGAAGATATCTGCAAATCCTGCGCGTAGTTCTGGCGATTTTGCACGACGATGCCGGGCACGCGATTGAGCGCTTCGGAAAGATTAACCTGCAGTCGACCTTCGCCGATCACTGCCGCTTCAATACGATCAATTGCCATCGGCAAATTAAAGCCGTCCTGCGGCACACGCGTTGCGCTGACGACGATCTGGGGAACGCTCTGGGCGTCAGCGGGCGGCGTTTGTGCTGTGGCCGGCCGAATGACAAACAGTGCGACGAAAATGAACAGCACGCGCTGATTCAACAAAGTAGGTCGCGAAATGCGCGTCATGAAAAAATCATAAGCAATATGCCAAACACAAGCACCAGCGCGGCCTCTGGCGCACTTTATGCCTGGAAACCGCATCAGTGCTAGAGTTTGGCTTTCGGACTGCGCTACGGCTTGGCAGTCGGCAGCGGAAAATACGCGTATGGTTGCTTCGGCGCGGCCGATTGGTCATGGCGTTTTAATTCTTCAAGATTCTGCTTTTTGTCCCACCACGTTGCGCGGTTGGTTTTTTGCAGCTCTTTCAATTCCGGGCTTTTGTCCATCAGGTCGCGAACAAATTTGGTGATGTCAGATTCGTACATGGCAGTTTCCGGAGCAGATAAACGATGTTCATCTTATCATTGCATCGCTCGACAAGTTCGCCAACTTGGCACGACCCTTGCTGAAATATTTATCGCCGCATGAAAACAAATACACCATCCACCGACAAGCCGCTCATGGAACTCCGTTATCCGCGTTCCTTTCTCGGCTTGTTGCTGGTGGGCTTTGCCATTGTGGCGTTGCCATTGATCGCGGGGCTGGTATCAAATGCATTTTCGATTGAACGTTTATCCGAGCAAAGCCAGAAGGCGGTGTTCAACGCCACCGTCGCCACACAAAATGCCCGCCAGCTTTCCACGGTCACCCTCGCGATGGAGCGGTCAGCGCGCTTTTATGCGGCCTCGGGTGATCGTGATCTGATTGAAGTGTACAAACTCTCCCGGGAGAATTTTCTAAAGCTCCTTGGCGAATTTATCGCCTCACCATCGGTGCCGGAAATATCAGTGTCAGCGAGAGGCGTCCAGCAAAAAGAGGCTGGGATTTTCACGCTTCTCACCGAAAAATCGCCCTCGCTAGAGCTTAGTCGTCAGTTCGAACGTGATTTTGCCGACCTCGCAAATCGCACCCAGGCCCTGAACACGCTGGCGAACCAATCCATCGAACAAGAGGTGGCTGCGTTGAAAAATGCGGCGGCGAAATCGCGCAATCAGGTCGTCTGGCAATTGCTGGCAATGATTCCATCTGCGCTGCTGATGATCGCTGGGTTCACGTATCTGTTGGCGCGACCGATTCGTGATCTTGATGAAGCCATTCATCGTCTTGGCGAAGGCAAATTGGCCAAGCGCATCAGCGTCAGCGGCCCGCATGACATTGAAATGTTGGGGGAACAACTCGATTGGCTCCGCCAGCGTTTGATTTCGCTCGAAGATCAAAAGACCCGATTTTTTCAGCATATTTCGCATGAACTCAAAACACCGCTCACGGCACTGCGGGAAGGCTCTGACCTGCTAAGTGACGAAGTTGTTGGCAAGCTCAACGACGAGCAGCGTGATGTTGCGCGAATCCTTAAACAGAATTCACTTACGCTGGAAAAACTGATTCAGGATTTGCTAACGTATTCGCAAGCGCAATCCTCTGACCGGCTCGGCAAGAAGATCGCACTCGATATCAAACCGCTGCAATTGCGTGATCTTATCGATCAAGTCATCAACGCGCAGCGGCTGGCGATTGTCGCTAAATCAATCACCGTGAAACGCGAATGCGAAAAAATTTCCTTTCAGGGCGATATTGAAAAACTGCGGGTTGTGATTGATAACCTGTTATCGAACGCCATCAAGTATTCGCCCATCGGCGGAACTATCGTGCTGCGTCTGGGCAAGCACAAAGAA
>JANOQY010000375.1:0-4413 GCA_031414995.1 Betaproteobacteria bacterium | reverse complement strand
GGCGACGGATAATATTGCGACGGTGCGGGCGGTTTACACGAACCTTATTGGCAGGTTAAAAGCCGGGAACAAAACGGCTGCGCTGGGCTTGTTTTTCTCGCACGCACAAGTCAAGTACGATGAAATTTTTACAGCACTCGGTACCAACCTCGCCGCTGCTGCTGCACAACTAGGTGAGACCGCCGTAATCACTGCGGGCGAAGAACATGCCGAGATCGTCGTCGTTCGAACCGTTGCGGGGCAGCCGCGTTCGTTCCTAATCTACCTCTTGCGTGGTGAAGACGGTATCTGGCGAATTGAGTCGATGTGATGACTAGGACGCAAATGGTGTTGCCAGTCAATAAAAGGGCAAAGGCCAATACCTACGTGCAAGTTGAAGCAAAAATGCCTCAAACGCCGCGCCAGTGCTTGTGTTTGTTCTAACGTAATTTGCACACAAAAGGAATTCAAACCATGATCCATCTTCTTGAAAAAAAACTTTGGCTGTTTTTTGCAGGTATCGCATTAAGCTTTTCCACGCTCGTGTCCTGCGGCGAAAAGGCAATCGATTTCGAATTCACCGGAACGGTGTATGACCAAGACACCAAGCAACCCATCGAGGGTGCCTACGCGATCGCGACGTATAAAGATGTGGTCTCCAGCATCGGAGGCGTGGCGAGCCATTGCGTCAAAACCAAAGGGATGTATACCGGCAAGGACGGTAAGTTTCGTTTTCCGGTGGAGAAGCGGGACTGGAGAAATCCATCAGTGGTGGCGGTCATTCACCTTGACTATGTCAACGGGGCTGCAGTGCCGAAGCCGACCGGCAATGATCATAAACAGAACGCCGCAGCGTATTCTGCTCGCGATATTTACATGGTGAAACAAGACCCCAAGAATCCAGATTACTTCGGGAACGCGGATGTCCATTGCGTCCATGCAAAGAATAAAGCGGATGCAGCGGCATCGGTGGAGTATTACAAAATTGAGCGGGCAAAGTACGTTAAATACAATCGCGGCCAGCCATCTTTGGACAATCTTGACAAGATGATTCGACGCTTAGAAACGCTGGATGGACGACCACCAGACACTATCATCGAACCCGCTATTCCACTGAAGCACTAATTCTTTTGAAGCTTATTCTATGAAACTGAGAATCGCACTTTCTGCAATTGCAATCGGGACTTTTATTTCCCCAACTTTTGCGTTCGACATACATACCCATGCTGCAATGTCAGCGGAAGCAATGGCACAGTCGAAATTTAGTCGCTCGCCAAATACAAGCGCTCTGCTTTTGCAACTGGGCTTGCGCGATGCCAACGGAGTATTCGGCAATCGTTACGTTGGCTTCGGTTCGCCGCTAATATCGCGCTTTGCAACAGATTATGAAGGAAAGGTAATGGAGAGCATGCGCATTCCGTTCCCAGCTTTCCCCGGAACTCAAACCATCACTGGTTGGGTCATACGCGGCGCCGTGCGCGAAGACGACAACACGTTTGAAACGCCGCGCATCAATTTAGCTGATAGTGACCCGGCACCTGTGTTCAATCGTGTCATCGGGCATTTCTTTGATCCAATCAGTAACGCGGGGCTATCCATTCTCGGTCGAGCGGGTCCAACTGCGCCCGATTGGGCATTGCTATCGACTGTGAGGGTTCCAGAAGGTGTGACTGGTGACCGAGAAAACAATTACAAAATCTCTGATGCACGAGAAGCGATGTGGCGCGCGCTGACGCTGAAGAAAATTCTGGCAAATGGGACGCTTGAAGGGATCACACCAATCGGCGGCTTGTTGAGCTACGCGGCGGACGAGGCCGAACGAAAGGCGTATTGGGCGACGACCTTTCGCACACTCGGCGATTCGGTACACCTCTTGCAAGACATGGCGCAGCCGCAACATACTCGTCTTGATAAACATTCGGGTATTGCCTGTGTTGATCCCAGCAACCCGGATGCCGCTTGCCTCGGCGGCCATGCAAGTTTCTTTGAAAACTACCTGAAGGCGCGGACGCTAACGACGACTTCGTTTTCGTTAGATGAAACGATTTCGGTTACCCTGCCTCCGCCGCCAGGCACCGGTCTGGAACGACAAACAACACGCCCACAGCTCAACTATGCTGGTCATCCCCTACCCGCATTCGCGAATTACCGGGATTTTTTTGCAACTGATACGGGCGCAGCGAGCGCAACCGGCAAAGGACTTGCAAACTACAGCAATCGCGGCTTTTACAGCTTTGGCACCAATATCGGCAGCGGCTCATCGTTCGCCGCGCCCTCCCCAACCGGCACGGGGCTGGGAACAGAACTCATCACAGGTCCGGACATCAAGGATATGACCGGACGACCGCTGAGCGGTGGAATGGTGCTCCGCACGGGCATTGTTCAAGACTATGCAACGGGAATACCGACTCCCCAACCCGTACGTCTTAGCGCCTTCGGAATGTGGGATCAGTTCTTGGAGGCCAATGGCGGCGTGGCACGCTATACGCTGAACTACTACAACTACGACGCACAAGCCGCCCTGCTCATCCCCCGCGCCGTCGCCTACAGTGCCGGCCTGATCGACTACTTCTTCCGTGGCCAGCTAGAAGTAACCCCACCCGCCGAAGGCATCTATTCGCTCGTCGATCACTTTGATTTCAGCGGTGAAGGTAAAGCACCTACCGATACAACTACAGGCTTCAAAGGCTTTAAAACCATCAAACTCAAACTCCGCAACGCCACCCCCGACATCGTCGCCTCCGGCGGTGGAGGTACCTTCCCGCAAATCATGCCCGGCGGCACGCTTGTCGCTGTCCTCAAATTCTTCCGCAACAACAACTACACCGACGATCTTGCCGGTGAACCGCAGACTGATGCAGCTACCGCACAAGCGGCTTATCTGGCCGGACGCTCAACCAACGAAGAGATCGTTGTCAGCGCACGTATCAAAGACGGCACCACTGGTGCGCTTCTTACCGGCGCCATTCCCGTTACCACCACCGCGCAAACATTCGTCTTCGAGTTCGATCAAGAACTCCCCATCAACGCCACTGACGTACAACTTCAAGTTGTCTATCGCGGCCTACTCGGCAGTGAGGCCGATGCAGTCGTGGTACAGACGGTGGATATTTCCGAGCCTACCTACTTCACCTATATCAATGCCTCCGATTACATCAAGCTCGGTACCAGTGTCTATACTCGCAGCGAAATCAATGCGGGCTCATCAGCAGGTGCGGCGCTGCGCGGTCAGGTACGTCCCACCTCGTGTATCGACTCGATGACTGATCAGCTAAAAGACATTCCCGATTGTTTCCAACCTCTATCGCTCACCTTTCCCTTGAGATGGGGTGCAGGTACGGCCAACAACGCGAGCCTTAACTTGCCAAACGACAAGACCTACCACCGCTTTGCCATGCTTCTCCCGCCCAGCGCCAGCGTGAATGTCAACCCAGTCGCGCCCACGTGTGGTGCGAACTCACCGACCCCCGTTAGCCTGCGGCGGGTGCAAACCAACTACATTCCAGACAGTTCTCCGGCAGGCTATTCCATCAGCATCGATATCGGTCGCGTTGCCGCAGTGCGCGCCGTGCGGAGCTTTACCAGTCTGGCCTGCGTGAACATCGGTGACGGCGCACCGCTGAGTGCCGATGACCGCGACGTGAAGATGGCCCCATTGACCGGGACTAATCTAAAACCACTGGCAACGCAGAGCTTTGGGTTCGGGGCACCTTAGTGTTTTGGAGCGAAAGTCAGCAATAGTTGCATAGCGAGAATAAATAGAAACACAAGCACCGGTGCGGCTTCCAGCCATAAAACATCCGAAGAGGCTCACCAGTGCTAGTGTTCGATGAATTACGAACAACCTCGCTGGTCGGCACCCTCACCCTGATCGAGATTCTCGACGGCACGACGCTGATCACCAGCTTCACGCTGCCGCCCGGCACGACGTCATATACATCCCCCACCTACACGTGGACGACTGCGACTCTCGGCAGCCACACACTCACCGTCAAAGCGACCAATTCGCAGGGCACCACCAGAAGCCTGCCAACGAATGTGCAGGTATTTGTGCCACCAACCCTAACCTTCACCACGTCGGGCAACTTCTTTTTCACACCCGCCACCATCGCGCTCACCAGCGTCGTCACCCCCGTGCCCGCCACATCGATCTGGCGTGTTGAATTCTTCGCCCACAATGGCGTCACCAATACGAAGATCAATAGCGACGCCTTTGCACCTTATGGTTTCAGCTGGATCAACGTCGCCGCAGGCAACTATGTACTCACCGCAGTCGTCTCAGACACGCAGGGCCTTTTCATCACCTCAGCCCCTGTAAGCGTTACCGTCGTCAACAACGTATCGATCCAGATCGCCGCCCCCTTGAACGGAAGTAACGTCAGCGGTGATACCGTCCTCGTCACCGGCACCGCGATCACACCATCAAACTCGGCG
>JANOQY010000374.1:0-16916 GCA_031414995.1 Betaproteobacteria bacterium | reverse complement strand
AGGCCTTGGCTTCGCCACCAAATTTCTTGGCCAATACCGTCGTGATCGCCGCCGTCAGCGTCGTCTTGCCGTGGTCTACGTGCCCAATCGTGCCCACGTTCACGTGGGGCTTCGTACGCTCAAACTTGCCTTTTGCCATTTCTTGTCCTCGAGAATGCTAAGAATGCGTTCTGAAAATTAACGTTGAAATATTGCCAAATCTTTACAACTGAAACTGGTGCCCTTGACGCGGATTGAACGCGTGGCCTCTCCCTTACCAAGGGAGTGCTCTGCCACTGAGCTACAAGGGCTGCAGCGGAGGCACTTTGACGGAAACCTGCAGCGTTGCACTCACCCTTGCTTACATACGCGTAAGCGGCGGGATCGTACGCCTTGCATGTTCCTCGTCAAAGCGCCTCCGAATTACGTCGGCGATATTTTCAATCACCGAAAAATCTGGAGCGGGTGAACGGGATCGAACCGTCGTCGTAAGCTTGGAAGGCTTCTGCTCTACCATTGAGCTACACCCGCAATGCAATGACTTCACCTGCTCCGTGAACCAGTGGTGGAGAGGGCTGGATTCGAACCAGCGTACTCGTAAGAGGGCAGATTTACAGTCTGCTGCCATTAACCACTCGGCCACCTCTCCACGGAACCCAACATTATCCGGGTTTTCCGCCGTAACGTCAAACATACCGACGCGAATTTTCTGATTAGCGCCGTGAGTGTCTGTTATCGACTTTCTTGCGTCCCCACACGTCACGCTAAGTCGGCAGGCATTGCTTGTACCAACCGGGGGTGAAATATAATATATCTGTCAGCAGTTTCGTTACTTTATGTACCCACCCTGCATCCACCCATATCGTTCGGTGAGTTTCCATGCATATTTCCCACAGGTTTGGCCCCGGTACCGTTCGTAGGATTGTCTTGTTTGCCACGACTGCGATGTTCTTACTGCATTGCCTACCATTACTCTCTCAGACAGTGAGCGCAAGCTCACAAACAGCAAAAGCAACTGCAAACGTGGCTGTCCCTGAACCCCTGACGGTTGAGGACGCATCGTTTGGCTTGGCAGAGGGGCTGATCAGGGAACTGCGTAACGGCGGGTACGTGTTGTATATGCGAAACGGGGCCGTTTTGCCCGGATCGACTGACAACATAACCAGCGGGGAATGGTGGAAAGACTGCCAAAACACCAAACGAATCGGCCCGGAAGTGCAGGCACAGATGCGCGCGATTGCCGGGGCGCTATCGCGTCAGCGCATTGTTGTCCATGAAGTAATCAGCAGCGAATTTTGCCGCGCCTTCGATACCGCCGGCCTACTCGGCCTTGCGGCACCCCAGCGCAATGCCGCGCTGAATGATTTCACCTCGCTCTCCTACAAACCCCGAGGGTCGGTCAGCTCGGTCAGCTCATTGGCTAATTACACCGCCGGCATCCAACAGTTGCTCACAAAACCCGTGCCGCCGAGAGCAAATCGGGCACTGGTTGGCCACTCACTCCCGCCTTCGATAATCCACGCTGCACTGTCCACGCTACAGGAAGGCCATACCGCGATTTTCAAAGTAGAGCCGGGCAATCGCTTTCATTACATCACGACGCTGTCGCCCGGACAGTGGCAGTGGATTGGCAAGCAAACGGTCGCAGACTCCGTTTCGCCGGTTGCCGCGCCGCCGCCGCAAGTAACCGCCGTTCCTGCAGCACCAAACTTGCCACTCATTGATGCCGCAAAGGAGCTTAAGGGCATGGCGCTTTTGCAAGCGTTGAGGAAAGGTGGATTCAACCTGTATATGCGTCATGCGCTATCAAATGTGGGCCAGGACGGTAACCTGATACAGACACCACTGTGGTGGGACAACTGTGCGATTCAGCGCAATATTGCCGATGCAGGACGCGATCAGGCGCGCAAAGTCGGTGCTGCCATGCGAGAGCTGAAGGTAACGATAAGTCATGTGCTCACGGCGCAGTTCTGTCGCACCCGTGATACCGGGCATGCGATGGGCTTGGGGCCAATCGAGATAACGGAAGACCTCAACCATCAAATTGGTCAGCGCATAGGCACTGATGTCAATACAGCGCGCTTTACGCAATTAGCGGAGATGCCCGCAAGGGGAACCAATCGTTTACTCGTCTCGCACACCCACGGTAGCCCTAAACCGGAAGAGCGCATCATGGGTTCAATACAAGAGGCGGAGATTGTTGTCTATCAGCCCGATAACAAGGGTGGCAGCGAGCCGATTGCGCGAATCCCGGTGACCGAATGGGACAATCTCATTAAGTCAGAGGCTGCTGCAAAACCATAACCACCCTGAGCATCTGTCATTTGCGGCGTGGCAGCCTCACGACTTTCACCATCTTGTTGTGCACCTGCATGATCTCGATGGCAACATCAGCAATTTTTACCGCGACACCCGGCTCCGGAATATCTTCCAATTGCTCCAGCAACAAGCCGTTGATGGTTTTAGGCCCATCCAGTGGAAAGTGATAGCCAAGTTTGCGATTTAGCACCCGCAGCGGACATGAGCCTTCAACCATCACGCTGCCGTCGTCCTGCTTACGATACAGCCCGGTATTCATCGGCGATTGGCTGGTGAATTCACCGACAATTTCTTCCAGAATGTCTTGCAGGGTCACCAGCCCCTGAATCTCGCCGTATTCGTCCACCACCAGCGCCATGTGCCGCTGATTTTCCTGAAACTGGGTGAGTTGTGCGAGCAGCCCAGTGCCCTCCGGCACAAAGTAAGGCTCGCGGCATATTTCCCTCAACGTCTCTAGCGACAAAGGTTCTTTACGCGACGCGTTCAACACTTTGCGCACATGCACCACGCCAACCACGTTGGAAAGATCGTCGTCGTACACAATCAGACGCGTGTGATGCGCAGTAGCGAGCGTATTGCGAATGTCCTCGATGCCGTCCTGCAAATCCACGCCTTCGATCAAAGCACGCGGGGTCATGGTGTCATCAACCGTCATACTCTCAAGGTCAAACAGATTAACCATGATGCTTTGGTGTTTTTTCGGAATGAACTGCCCGCCTTCGAGCACTAACGTGCGCATTTCTTCCATCGACAAATGGGTGTCCCCTTCCACCACCGGCTTGATGCGCATCAGCCTCAGCAAAACCTGAACGAACAGATTGACGAACCAGACCACGGGATATGAAATCTTGAGCAGCGGCGTAAGCACGTAACTCGCTGGCAGGGCAATTTTCTCAGGGAAGCGCGAACCAATCACCTTCGGCGTGATCTCGCTGAACACGAGAATGAGAAACGTGACTGCGCCAGTCGCTGCGGCCAGCACATATTCGTCTTTCCCCAATAGGCGCTCGGCGATGATGGCGGTAAGCACCGCAGAAGCCGAATTAACCAGATTATTGCCGAGCAGGATGACGCCCAACAAACGATCCGTTTTCGCAAGCAGGGCTTGGGTCATCGCCGCAGATTTATGGCCTTTCTTCACCATGTGGCTCAAGCGATAGCGATTGAGCGACATCATGCTGGTCTCGGCGATTGAAAAAAACGCCGAAATCAGCAGCAACAACACAAGCGTGGCGAGCAACCAGTTAAGGGAAATGGAGTCCATGCAGCCAATCGCAGGTCATACGCGCTGCAAGATGATTTCTGACACGAATTTACTGCCCACGTAGGACAGCAGCAGTAGCACAAATCCGATCAGTGTCCAGCGCACGGCGAGTTTGCCGCGCCAACCAAACTTGAAATGGCCAAACAGCAACCCACCGAAAATCACCCATGAGAACGCGGCAAACACTGTTTTGTAAGTTATCTGAAATGGTTTATCGAACAGCGACTCGGAGAAAAATATTCCTGACACAAGCGTTGCCGTGAGCAGCAGGAAAGCCACGCCCAACAATTGAAACAGTAATTTTTCCAAACGCAACAGCGGTGGGAGACCTTCTAAAAGCGGCGGCAGATTGCCTTCGTGCAGGTGCTTTTCCAGAAACAACATCAGCAGCGCGTGCAAGGTAGCAACGGTATAGAGCGCATAGGCCAGAATCGCTACGACAAAATGCAGCTTGAACGCGAAGCCGGCGTAGTGAACGATACGATGCGCTGGCAACACACCAGGCAGTAACGCGGCCACCACCGCAATGGGCGCAAGATACAGCGCCGTCAATCGCAGCAATTGATTATCAAATCCAATCAGAAAATACGCGCCCATGACCAGCCACATGATCAGCGATACCGCATGCGAAAAGCCGATATTGAGTCCGTCGCCGCCAAACAGCGCACCACCCAGTGCCACGCCATGGGAAACGAGCCCGACCAGCAGCCCTGCACGCAGCATGGAACGTCTGCCGACCGGGGCCGCCGACACACCCACATTCGCGGGCGACGCTGCTGGCAACCACGCCGCCAGAGCGGTCAGGCCGTAGAGGACGGCGGTGGTAAAATGGAGGTCAAAGTTCGGCATGAGAAACTGGACAAATCAACAAAATGTTGCGTTTTTTCAGTCCCCGAGTTTACACCATCCCGATTTCTCCCCGCCTTGCACTGAGGCGAATTTCAATGCTGGAACGCCATGCTCGATAACCTCACCAACCGGTTAGCCGGAATCGTCAAAACGTTGCGCGGTCAATCGCGCTTCACGGAAGACAACATCGCCGACGCGCTGCGGGATGTGCGGATGGCACTGCTGGAAGCCGACGTCGGCCTGACCGTGGTGAAAGATTTCATCGCGCGCGTGAAGGAAAAAGCCCTCGGAGCCGACGTGATGCAGAGCCTCACGCCAGGCCAGGCGTTTGTCGGCATTGTCCACAATGAGTTGATTGCGCTGATGTTGGGCAGCGCCGCTGCGCCACAGAGCACAACAACCCTGCCAGCACTCAACACGTTACCGCTCAATTTCGCCACCACACCACCTGCAATTATCCTGATGGCAGGCTTGCAGGGCGCGGGCAAAACGACCAGCGCAGGCAAGCTCGCCAAACTGCTCAAGGAGCAGCACAAAAAGAAAGTGCTGCTGGTGAGCGCCGACGTATATCGCCCTGCCGCCATCGAGCAGCTGAAAACCCTAGCGGCACAGGTCGGCGTTGATTTCTACCCAAGTAATCCCGACGAAAAACCGGTCGATATTGCCGTTTCAGCCAAGCAATGGGCGAAGACGCATTTTCATGATGTGCTGATTATTGATACCGCCGGACGCCTCGCAATCGACGACGCCATGATGGCGGAGATCAAGGCGGTGCATGCGGCGGTCACGCCGATTGAAACGCTATTCACAGTCGACGCCATGCAGGGCCAGGATGCAGTGAACGTGGCCAAGGCATTTGCTGATGCACTGCCACTCACTGGCATCGTTCTCACCAAGCTCGATGGTGATTCTCGCGGTGGTGCGGCACTTTCCGTGCGGCACATCACCGGCCAGCCGATCAAGTTCGCCGGTGTCTCCGAAAAAATGGATGGTCTCGAAGTCTTCCACGCCGAACGCATGGCGTCTCGCATCCTCGGCATGGGCGATGTGCTGTCCCTGATCGAGGATGTACAGAAGAATGTCGATGTGGGCGAGGCGAAGAAGCTCGCCGAAAAATTCAAGTCGGGCAAGAGTTTTGATTTTGATGACTTCAAGATGCAGCTCCAGCAAATGCGCAAAATGGGCGGCATGTCGGCGCTGATGGATAAACTGCCAGCGCAACTTTCCCAAGCTGCGCAAGGCTCGCCTGATTTGCAGGAAAAACAAATGCGCCGCACCGAGGGCATCATTAATTCCATGACGCCACTTGAACGCCGCAAGCCAGATCTGCTCAAGTCCACCCGCAAACGCCGCATTGCCACAGGGGCCGGGGTGACGGTGCAGGAGGTGAATCGATTGATCACCCAGTTTGAGCAAATGCAAAAAATGATGAAGATGATGAAGGGCTCCGGCGGCATGGCCAAGATGATGCGGGGCATGAAAGGCATGATGCCCGGCATGCGCTAGCGCCGAGACGCCAAGATGGTCGAACGCAATATCGGCGAATGCGAGTTCCTGATCGAAGACGGGCTCGCTCAAATCGACATGCTCGACCGTGACATCGGCGCATGGGAATTTGTTGATCGTGATGCTGCCCTAAGCCGTGCCCGGCAACTCGATCGGTCTGCGGAGCGCGGTCTGCTTCACGGCATGTCAGTTGGCGTCAAAGACATCATCGACGTCGCAGGAATGCCGACTGCTTGCGGCACTCCAATTTACGCGGGCAATATTGCCAGACAGGATGCCGCGTGTGTGGCGTTCGCAAAAGCGGCGGGCGCCGTGATCATCGGCAAAACCGCGACCACTGAATTGGCTGCAACGTATCCGGCCAAGACGCGCAATCCGCAAAATCGCGAGCACTCGCCGGGCGGATCATCGTCGGGTTCGGCGGCAGCCGTGGCGGCGGGCATGGTGCGCATCGCGTTCGGCACGCAGACTGCGGGCTCGCTCATTCGACCGGCCGCCTATTGCGGCGTCGTGGGGTTCAAACCGACATTCGGCCTGGTGCCGCGCACGGGTGTGAAAATGCAATCCGAGACGCTGGACACAGTCGGCGTTTTCACACGGACCATCGACGACGCAGCGCTTTGGTACGCCGCGATGATCGGCGCCTCCGCGATCCCGCTGCAAAACATCGGCAAAGGTCCGTTGCGGATATTGATCGTTTCCAATTTGATGGAACACGCCGACGTGGACATGTCGGTTGCCGTCGCTGAAGCGGCCGAAGCGCTTGGTATCGCGGGCATAAGCGTGCGGGAAACACGTTTGCCGGTAATTTTTGACGCGGCGCAAACCGACCAGCGCATCATCCAGTTCGCCGAAATGGCGCGTTTCTACAGCACTGAACATCAGCAACATCGCCACCAATTGAGTAGCGAGATTACCGCTATTCTTGATGAAGGTGCCGCCATCGGTGGCGATAGTTATCAAGCTGCATTGGCGCGCACTGAATTGGCCAGAAAGCAGGCCGCACAATTATTTGCTGATGCCGATGTGCTGCTCATGCCATCGGCAACTGGCGCTGCGCCCAAAGGGTTGGGGTGGACAGGGGACCCGGTATTTAATCGCCTTGCCAGTACGCTGCATCTGCCCGCCATCAACATCCCCGTTTATCGCAGCAAGAAACGCATGCCGCTCGGATTGCAATTGATCGGCGCGCGCCTGCAAGACGAAAAATTGCTCAGCGTTGGACAGCGCGTGATCGACATTCTGCGCAACAACACCCATGACTGAGCATGTCGTCGTACGGCTACTCGCGGACGCACCCGACGCCATTCCCAAACTGGCAATCTGGTACAAACAGGAATGGGCTGAGTGGTTCGTCGACACGCCGCTTGAAGAAATTGAAGCCGATTTTCACAGCGTCGTCAATCGCGATTGCATGCCGCTGGCGCTCGTGGCTTTTGACAATGCGTCAACGTTGCTGGGTGTCTGTTCGATCCGAGACGAACAATTCGAACCCTACCCCCATGCGAGCCCGTGGTTGCGCGGCTTGTATGTGCATGCGCCCTTTCGCGGGCGAGGCGTCGCCGAGGAATTGGTCCGCGCGGCTTGCGAACATGCAGCGCAATTGCGCATTGCCAAACTATATGCGTCCACCCATTCTGCGGTGAGCACCTTTGAGCGCGCGGGTTGGCTGGGGTTTGATCAGGTAGCGCATGATGGGCAGACGTTGACGATATTTGCAAAACGCATCAGCTAATTTGCCTACACGCTCATTTTCACAGCATTACTGGCCGCAATGTTATTTTTTGGATCAACGGTACGACAAACCATTCACCCCCGCGGATGGTGCTGCGCATGAATCTGCTTCAATCGTTCCCGCGCCACATGCGTATAAATTTGCGTGGTCGTAATATCGGCGTGCCCCAGCAGCAATTGCACCACGCGTAAATCCGCGCCGTGATTAATAAGGTGGGTGGCAAACGCGTGTCGCAAGGTGTGCGGCGAGAGCGGTTTGTTCACGTTACCTTTGATGGCGTAGCGTTTGATCATGTGCCAGAACATCTGGCGCGTCATGGCACGGCCGCGTTGTGTGACGAACATGTCGTCGGATTTTTTGCCTGCAAGAATCTCGATGCGCGCTGACGTGGCGTAGCGCTGGACTACATCAGACGCCGTTTCGCCCAGCGGCACCAGTCGTTCCTTCGACCCTTTGCCCATCACGCGTACCACACCCATATCGAGGCTCACCTGCGCTACTTTCAATGTCACCAGTTCGGTCACGCGCAATCCGCTCGCGTAGAGCGTTTCCAGCATGGCGCAGTCGCGCAAGCCCAACGGCGTGTTGACATCGGGCGCGTCGAGCAAGGCGTCGACATCCGCTTCCGAAAGCGATTGCGGTAACCCGCGTGTGAGCTTGGGTGATTGCAGATGCGCGCTAGGGTCGGCTGTAATCAGCGTTTCGCGCAACAGATACTGGAAGAACCGTTTCAGCGCAGAGGTCAGTCGCGCGGTGGATCGGGGGCTTGCATGCAGCGTATCGATGCGATGGCCAAGGAATGCCTGCAAATGTTGCGGTTCCACCGTCAGCAGTGTTGCGGCATTTTCCCTGCGCAGCCATTCATCGAGCTGAGTGATGTCGCGTCCGTAGCTTTCAATGGTGTTGCGCGCCAATCCATCGGATAGCCAAAGACTGTCGGCGAATTGATCGATGAGGGCATCGCGTTTCATCGGTTGGCGAAAATCAGAACAGTGACGCTGCTTTGTGTGGGGCTTCGTGCGCCAACAGCCAGCGTTTAATCGTTAGAGGGTCATTTTGCTTGCCACCCATAAATCCGCCCAGCCCATTTGCAGCTACCACACGGTGGCAAGGCACGACAATCGGCACCGGATTTTGTCCACACGCCGTTCCCACGGCGCGCGGGGACGAATCAATACTGGCAGAGAGATCGCCATAAGTCTTTGTTTCACCAGCAGAAATTTTTTGCATCGCCTGCCACACATCGAGCTGATGTTTGCTGCCCGCAAGTTTTAACGGCAGATCAAATTCGAAGGCCGCGTTATCGAGATAGCCCATCAGTTGTACGCTCGCCAGATGCGCGACGGTATTGGTCTTGGGCGCTTTTGCGGTCACGTCCATCGGCAGAAAATGAATATGCAACAGGTGCGTCTCACTCGCAATGATCCCTAACGTCGCGAACGGCGCTCTTAGGCGGGCGTCATATTTATCAAGGAGCAATCGCTGGACACTCATACCGAGATCGGTTTGGTGATATCCATGTCTGGCAACGTCCGCGCAATCAGCGCGGCAAGATCGGCGGCGATTGCGGGCGCGATGGTGGCGCCAGGGTGCCTGACGCGGTTGCCTGCGATCAGTCCCCGCAGGCGCAGAATTTCCTTGCGAACAGCGAGTCCAGGTTGCTGCTCAAACACGATCAACGATGCGAAGCGCGCAAACAGTGTGTGCACACGATCAAAATCCTTTGCCCGTGCAGCCGACACCAGCGCCATCAATACTTCAGGAAAAGCAAACCCCGTATTGAAACCATCCGACCCCGCCTCCAAATCGAATGGTGCGTAAAGTGCACCGAGCCCGCTCAAAATGGTAACTGGACGGGAAAGTCCTTCACGCAGCGCACGAACCTTCGGCGGGGTCGGCACCGCTTCGGCCTTGATGCATACGACCGAGGCGACTTCCTTCACGATGCGCAAAATAACCGGCACCGACATTTGGACCTCGGTAGACGCGGGGTGATCCTGCAACACGATTGGGAGGTTGGTGGCGTTGGCAACACGACGGTAATACTCAACGATGCGCTCATCGTTGGCAACCGGTTCTTTTGCGGGCGTGACCATGACTGCATCCGCACCCAAGTCCTCCGCCATCTTCGATAAATACGCCGCCGCAGCCGACCCCGTATGGCTGGTCCCGACGATGACGGGAATGCATTTGTTTGCTGCAGCTAAGGCGGACTTGATCAGCGCTTCCCGCTCATGGTCATTGAGTCGATTGGATTCGCCAAGTACGCCGAGAATCGTGATGCCGTCGACGTTGAGCCCGACCATGAATTCGATCATGCGTTGCCATGAGACAAGGTCAAGGCTTTCGTCGTCATTGAATGGTGTGGCCAGAATCGGGATAACACCTGAGAATTTGTGCGTGGTCATTCGGTAGTTCCAGTTGTTGACACTAATGTTGACGCTAAATTACAAACACTTTCATCATGATGGCAATTATGCCAGCCAGAAACACCGTCTCAGCGACCATCAGCATCACTGGCTTCATACCGAGTACGGTGAGTTCCTTCAGCGAGGTGCGCATCCCGATCGCCGAAATGGCCAGCACCAATGCGAATCTTGAGGTGTCACCTGCAACGACAAGCAATTGCTTGGGCAATGCGACAAAACTATTGATTGCCACCAACACGCCGAACGCCACCGCAAACCACGGCAACAGCGGAGGGCGCATGGCGTTTGCATTGGCGCTGGAGCGTTCACGAAATATCAGCGAAAATACAACAATCACCGGCAGCAGCATCGCCACTCTCAGCAGTTTGACGATGGTTGCTGTATCTCCCGCGTCTTTGCCCATGCTGTAGCCCGCGCCGACGACCTGCGCGACATCGTGAATGGTGGCGCCCAGGAAAATCCCGGCCTGATGCGAATTAAAGCCCATCACGCCAACGATCACCGGATACACCACCATCGCGATGGTGGATAAAGTCGTCACACCAATCACAGCAAATGTGGTGTCGCGTTCGTGATGCTGGCCACGCGGGAGCACCGCCGCGATGGCGAGTGCGGCTGAAGCCCCGCAGATGGCGACCGCGCCGCCGGTTAACAATCCAAAACGTTTACTGACCGATGCGAAACGACCGAACAACCATCCAAACAGGATCGTCAGCAATACGCCCGCGACAACCATCAATGCGGTGGTTGTCCCCAGTGCGCTGATCTCGCCAAATGTGATGCGCAAACCCAGCAACGCCACACCAAGCCGCAGCACGGTCGAGGCCGCAAACTGAATACCGGCAACGCATTTGCCCTCGTGCCCTAGAAAATTTAGCGCCATGCCCAGCAACAATGCGAACAACATCGCTGATGCACCGTAATGCTCGGACATGAACATCGCCGCAATCGCGACCACGGCCGCGCTGATGACACCCGGCGCCAGCATGTCGAGATGATTTTTTATAGTTGACCACGGCGTCATCAAAAAAATTTCTACCGGTTAAAGGCCTGGCTCAGAGCTGTTTGGTTGCCAGCCATGCTTGTTGTTATCAGCAGTGTCGACGGGATGGTCTCTGTTTTGCTCATCGAAATCAAACAAAGCGTAAGGTGTGAGGCCGAATTTTTTGGGGTGCGATTGTCGCGGCGCAGCATTTTGACCACTTTTTGATCCTCGAACCGTAATGGTTTGTGGCGAAAACCCCAAAACGTTCAAGTTAGTCAACTCATATAGATGACCTACTTGACTTTACCATCTTCCCTGCATAAAGTGCCCATCTGTATGCGTATGTTACTCATCCATTTGCCGGCTGCCTGGTCGGACCATGACTTGAGTGACAACCGCAGCCGCTTTTAGCTATATCGGTAAAAATAGTTGCTCGTCATTAGCTGACACGTTGCACGTCCGGCAGAGTTTCAGCTCAAAAATACATGGACAAGGAGAAATGCATGAAGCTAGCCAGAAAATTGAACAAACCCCACGGTGTTCGGCATCTCCTATTGCCCGCCGTATCAACGATTGCCGCACTGGTTGCCGGCCTTGCCAATGCCCAGCAATCTTCCACACCGACCGCCAAGCCAGAAGCATCGGACAGACTGGAAACTATCACCGTCACTGCCACCAAGCGTAGCGAACCGCTGCAGTCGGTGCCGATAGCAATTTCCGTTATAAGCGGAGACAGGCTCGAACAAGCGAATCTGAATACGCTGGGCGCGATCACATCACAGGCACCCACGGTAAATTTCCGCGCTAATGCCTCCAATAAGGACACGTCTCTCTTTATTCGCGGCGTTGGTACTATTTCAACGTCGCCTGGCGTTGAACCGACGGTGTCCACGGTCGTTGATGGCGTTGTCTACGCGAGGCCCGGTCAAGCCACACTCGACCTCATGGAGGTCGACCGGATCGAAGTCCTGCGGGGACCACAAGGCACCTTGTTCGGCAAGAATGCGTCTGCCGGCGTGATCAATATCGTGTCCAAGCCGATTTCATCAGGGACGGAGCGCTTCGTGGATGTCTCGTATTTTGAGAAGAAGGAAACGCGCTTGCGTAGCGGTATTTCCGGCGAGTTAAGCCCTGGTGTTCTTGGTTCGGCTGCCGTGCTGTTCGGCAAATACGACGGCAACATCGACAATATTACGCTCGGCGAAAAAGTGGGGGGCTATGACCGCAAAGGTGCGCGCGGCAAGCTGGAGTTCACCGCCAACAGAGATCTGAAAGCGACCTTCATCGCCGATTATTCGAAGGCCGAAGATACCGGGTCGCGTGGGCCGTTCGTGCGTGCAACCGGCGTAATTCCAGTGGCGCTCAGCCCGATCATTCCCGGACTTGAAAACCGTAGCGTCGCGGCAGACGTCAAGGAGCGCGTTGAAGACACAAATTCTGGACTATCCGCACAAGTGGACTGGGGCGTGGGTGGGGCGACGCTTACGTCGATTACCGCTTGGCGCGAATGGAAAAATATCCAATTTCAGGACATCGACGGCACTGGCACCGTGAATAACCAGATCGCAGCGTTAAGTGATCGCGGACAATTAAAGTCTGAACAACTTTCGCAGGAGCTGCGAATCGCTTCGCCGACGGGCGCGTTCTTCGAATATGTCGGTGGCCTCTTTTACATGCGCACCAAGACCGACGAGGTGTATCGGCGCGACGTGAGGCGCTGCAATGGCACGTTGCCCAATTTGGCATCGGGCGTCACACCGTGCGCCGCGTTGTTCCTCGATAATGGCGTCGCCACCTACGGCACGCTGGGCAAGAGTGGCTCGCTGTTCGGGGAAAGCAAGTTGAACTTTAGCCAAACGCTGAGAGGTATCCTTGGCCTGCGCTACACAACGGATGACTTGTCTTATTATCACGGTCGCGTCTCCACTGCAGCGGCGCAGATTCCGGGCGTGCGTGTAACGCGCGCCAATACCGTCGGGTCCACCAGCCAGAACGGCGTTTCTGGTCGTATCGGCCCACAACTGGATCTCGGCAAAGATGTCACGGTCTATGCGACGTATTCAAAAGGATATAAGGGGCCAGCTTACAACGCATTCTTCAACATGTCGGCTATCGACGATATTGCGCTTGCCCCGGAAAAATCCAAGGGATACGAAATTGGTTTGAAATCCACGTTACTAGACAATCGCTTGCGACTCAATCTTGCCGCGTTCGACACAGAGTATTCTGGCTATCAGGCGAATTTCCCGGATCTTGTTGGCGGCACCATCGTCACGCGCTTCATCAACGCCGGTGACGTGTCGACCAAAGGCTTCGAAGCCGATTTTGAGGCGAAGCTCTCCAAGCAGTTCACCTTGGCGGGTGCTGTTGCCAATACGCGGGCACGCATCGACCGTTTCAACTGCCCGGTTGGAGCAACCTGTCCCAACCTCAACGGTGCGCCACTGCCGTCGGCACCGGACTGGAAAGTGAACGTGCGAGCCAACTACAAGATGGATGTCGGCAACGGCCTAAGACTCGACTTGGGGACCGACTATAGCTGGCAAAGCAAAACGCAATTCGATCTTTCCATCGCGACCAATACCATTCAGCCGTCTTACGGCATCGTCAACGCATCCATTGCATTGTCGAGCCCGACGGCCGGCTGGCGTGTGGCGCTACTCGGTAAAAATCTGGCCGACAAGTCCTACGCGGCATTCCTTGGCGCAGGTGCCAACACGCAACGCTCAGTGCCACGCGATGATCAGCGTTACTTTGGTGTCAATGCACGCCTGGATTTCTAAGTAACGCAGCAAACTGCTGGAGACCGGCGGGGCGGATAGAATCTTCGCTTCTGCCGGTTTACCTGATAGGGCATCTGTGTCTGCCAATTCTCCCCGTCGCGGTTTGGAGTCGCTCCGCAGCCAGCGCTGGTTGGCCAAAGACGACATGCGCTCGTTCGCGCATCGCCAAAGGTTGCAACAGCGCGGCTTGCGGCGTGAAGAATTTCTCGGGCGACCGGTAATCGCAATTGTTAACACGTGGTCTGATCTGTCACCGTGTCACGCGCACCTGCGCGAGCGCGCAGCGTCCATTCGCGAAGGCATCCTGCTCGCGGGTGGATTTCCAGTTGAACTTCCGGCGATGTCGCTCGGTGAGGTCATGGTCAAGCCGACCACGATGCTCTACCGCAATTTTCTGGCGATGGAGACCGAGGAGTTGCTCCGGTCGCATCCTGTTGACGGTGCCGTGCTGCTCGGCGGCTGCGACAAGACAACACCTGGCCTCTTGATGGGCGCAATCAGCATGGATATCCCGGTAATCTTTTGCCCCGCCGGGCCGATGTTGAATGATCGCTACCAGGGCAAGAGCGTCGGCGCAGGGACCCACACCAAAAAATTCTGGGACGAATACGTCGCGGGCAACATCAAGCAACCGGAGTGGATCAAGCTCGAAGCCAAGATGACGCGTTCGCCGGGCACTTGCAACACGATGGGAACGGCCAGCACGATGACCTCGATTGTCGAAGCGATGGGATTTACGCTTTCGGGTGCCAGCAGTATCCCCGCCATGGATGCCAACCATGTGCGAATGGCGTCTGGCAGTGGCGCTCGCATCGTTGAAATGGTCTGGGAAGACTTGAAGCCTTCGCGTTTTTTTACGCAGAGTTCGCTGTTCAATGGCATCGCGGCCTACATGGCGTTGGGCGGCTCAACCAATGCCGCGATACACCTCATCGCGATCGCGGGGCGGGCTGGTCTCAGTGTCACGCTCGACGAGATGGACGAAGCTGCGCGACGCATACCGGTCATTGCAAATCTGTTTCCGTCCGGCGACAAACTGATGGAGGATTTTTTCTACGCGGGGGGAATGCCCGCGTTGTTGCGGCAGATTCGCGAGCATTTGAAACTCGGCGCGTTGACCGTCACCGGCAAGTCTCTCGGTGAAAATATCGCTGATGCCGAATCCCTCGACACGGAAGTCATTCGCAGCGTGGATCGCGCTGTGGCACCAGGTGCAGCGCTGGCTGTGCTGCGCGGCAACATTTGTCCCGATGGTGCCGTGATCAAGCCATCTGCTGCGAACCCGAAATTCTTCAAGCACCGAGGCAAGGCATTGGTATTCGAATCCAACGCCCAGATGCTCGCAGAAATCCATCTGCCGGATCTCGATGTCGATGAGAATACGGTAGTGGTGTTGAAACATGGCGGACCCAAAGGTGCGCCTGGCATGCCCGAGTGGGGCAACCTGCCTATCCCTAAAAAACTGCTGCAGCAGGGCGTGCGCGACATGTTGCGAATCTCTGACGCACGCATGAGTGGTACGCACTTCGGTAGCTGTGTCGTGCATGTCACACCCGAAGCGGCCGTTGGCGGGCCGCTGGCGTTCGTGCAGACGGGTGACATGATCGCGCTCGACATCGAGGCGCGCACCTTGAATGCAGAGGTCAGCGATGAAGAATTTGCACGCCGCCGTGCCGGGTGGAAGCCACCTGCGCGCGTTTACGAGCGCGGCTTCACCCGTCTCTACATTGATCACGCGACGCAGGCCAATCTTGGCTGCGACTTTGACTTCCTCATGGGCAATGCCACTACGCCCGAGCCACCCATCTACTGAGATCAACATGGATCCGTTCAACAATCCCTTTCGCGCATTGCTTGCAAAGCCGAGCGTTCCGCTTGGCACCTGGCTCATGTCCGGTACCGCTTCTACCGCCGAAGCGATGGGCTGCATCGGCTTTGACTGGCTGGTGGTCGACATGGAACACGTGCCTATTGACTATAAAGACGCGTATCACATCCTTCAGGCGATTGCGGGTACCAGTGCAACGCCGGTCGTTCGGCTGGCGTGGAATGACATCGTGATGGTGAAGCGCACACTGGACATCGGTGCACAGACGCTGATGTTTCCCTTCGTGCAGAACGCCGATGATGCGCGCCGTGCTGTCGCGTCGACACGTTATCCGCAAACAGGCGACGCCAATCCCGGCACACGCGGCTTCGCCGCAATGCACCGCGCCAGCCGCTACGCCACGGCGGGCGACTACGGCAAACGCGCCAACGAAGGCATCTTTCGCATGATCCAGCTGGAAACGCCGTCAGCGATCGAACGACTGGAAGAGATTGCCGCGGTCGATGGCGTCGATGCGCTGTTCATGGGGCCGGGTGATTTATCTTCTGCGATGGGACAGATCGGCAACATCGCGCATCCTGAAGTGCAGGCCGCGCTGAAAGACGCTGCTGAACGCGCCAACAAAATCGGCAAGCCGATCGGCATCGTCGGGCCCACGCCGGAAATGGTGCAGCAATTCATCGGCTACGGTTACAACTACGTGGCCATTGCTTCCGACATGGGCATGATGATGCGCCAGGCCAACGCGTTCTTCGCCGCGATGAAACCTGCGCTTGCCAAAGCGTTGAACACCGGCGCTTACTGATCCCTCATGTCCGGCGTCAACTTCGAGAAGGTCGTCAAGGTTTACGACAACGGCGTCAAGGTCGTGCATGGCATTGACCTTGAAATTCACCGCGGTGAGTTCGTGGTTTTTGTGGGCCCTTCCGGCTGCGGTAAATCCACATTGATGCGCATGGTCGCGGGGCTCGAATCGATCAGCGGCGGCACCATTTCCATCGAAGGCCGTGTCGTCAACGATCTGCCCCCGCGCGAGCGCGACATTGCAATGGTATTCCAGGACTACGCGCTTTATCCGCACAAAAACGTCTTCGACAATCTCGCCTTCGGCTTGAAGTTGCGCAAATTTCCGGCGGCCGACATCGACAAGCGCGTCAAAGAAGCGGCGGCCATTCTCAAGATTGACCACCTCCTCGACAGGAAGCCCCGTGCGCTTTCCGGCGGCCAGCGGCAGCGCGT
>JANOQY010000373.1:0-4152 GCA_031414995.1 Betaproteobacteria bacterium | reverse complement strand
TCGATGTTGGGATTGCTGCGTTACATGCAGATGGGCTTTGCCGTCGCCAATGTGGGCTACCGTCTGGGCCGCGTCTCACCGGCACCGGCGGCGGTGGAAGACACACGTTGCGCGTTGCGCTGGCTGTCGCGGCGCGCCAAGGATTTCAAGATCGACACGCAGAAAATTGTCCTCACCGGTGGTTCGGCGGGCGGGCATCTCGCGCTGATCACCGGCATGCTGCCAGCGGGCAATCCGTTCGACCGCGCCTGCGCCACCGATGACAACACACGCTGGGTCAATGGCACCGAGCCGCCTTTGACGGTCGCGGCGATCATCAATTTTTTTGGTATTACCGACGTCGAGGATTTGTTGGTCGCTCCCAACGCCAAGCACTACGCCATCGAGTGGCTGGGTGCCGCAACCAATCGAGAGGCGCTGGCGAGAAGTGTGTCGCCGATCCAGTATGTGCGCGCAGGCTTGCCCGCGATTTTCACGGTACATGGCGACGCCGATCAGCTCGTGCCGCATGCGCACTCGATACGCCTGCACGAGGCACTCAACAAAGCCGGTGTGGTCAACGAATTCATGACGATTCCTGGCGGCGGGCATGGCGGTTTTTCACCCGCTGAATCACAACGAATTTCGGCGGCGATTCGCGCGTTTCTGGCGAAGCAGGGAATCGTCGCGGTTACGCGTTGATATTTGCTGGGTTTGCCACTCACGTAATTACATCACACACATCACGGCGCGAGCGAAGCAAGGTACGCAACGACGGCTAGCAGATCGTCCTCATCGAGTTTTTCCAGCACCGGCTTCATCAGCGCAGCATTTGCGTTCGTTCGCAGGCCCGCCTTGAATTCGTAGAGTTGTCGTGTCGCGTAGGATGCCGAGCGTCCCGCAATCGGCGGCGCGATGGTCATGCCTTTCAGGTCCGCGCCGTGACAGGACGCACAGGCCGCGACCCGGTCAGGCAATTTGCCGGTGACCAGTGCCTCGCCGCGCTTCAAACTACCCGGCGGAACGTAAGCAATAAATGTTGTGCGCGCATCGCGCAATTCGAAATCCTCCAGATGCTCGGGCACTTCGACGATGCGCTTGCCAATCGGCTCGCGCACCCCGGTCTTGTGATCGACCCACGTCCAGTTCGCCACGACGACCCTCGGCACCATGTCGGTCTCGATCACGCGAATGTTGCGGCGTGGCTTGAGCGTCGAATAGTAGGTGGCAGCTTCATTGATCTCTTCGTCAGTGAGCTTCTTTGAGGTTGCGATCATGAATTTCTGTGGTAGCCGCTGCGGCATTGCCGTGCTGCGTGCGCCTGAGCGGTAATCTCGCAACTGCTGGACGATGTAATCGAACGGCAAGCCAGTGATATTGGCATTCTCCGGCCCGCCGGGCCCGGTGGCGCGGTGGCAGAAGCCACAGGCAACGACGTCGGGCATGCGCCCGCGCGCGGCGATGGCGGGCATGGCAGGATGATCTTCGGGATGCCAGTCGGGTGCGAAGAACAAATTGTGCGTCTGGCTGAGCGGATAACTGACAGTGCTGTTGGGAACGCGCCGCAGCACGCCGTCATCAGGCGCGGGTTTGTAGCCGGGAGGGTTGAACGGATAGGCCCAGGACGGCGGCTCGATGGCAAGCGCCAGGGTTGAGAATCCGTGCGCGCAAAACGTCGTCACGATAACTAGCGCTCGAATGATTTTCTGCATGCCGTGAATCCTCCGGTACGGCCGATGATTGAAGGCCCACAGAATTGCGGCAGGCATGCGACGATCAAAAAAAAACAGATCGCCATTTAGCGACCATTTACAAGCATTTTATGCCTGAAAGCCGCACCAGCGCTGTAGTGACTATTGCTCTCCGCAACTCACCGCCATCTATCGCCTGCCTTCTTCACATAATTTGCAATCACGTAGGGCCATGGAATGACGAGTGGAAATATCACCCATCCCATTAAGCACGCGTAGACCGTTTCCATTGTATTCGCGTCCAGTTGTTGGGCCGACCACAGCGGGAGCGCGACGGCGATTAGCCATATCGATTTCCAGATCAGCTCGAATAGCAACACAGGCAACATTTGTAGCGGATATCGAATTCCCAACGCCGCTAAAACCGATACTCCTGCCAACAAGCTTGGCGTGGCGCCTGACGTTAGATCACCCCCGATTGCGCGCTGGATGATGCCGGGCCAAACTGTTAATCCGAGCCCAACCACGATCAGCAGATAAGTGGCTCGCATCAGATACAGACGAAACGTTGATACCTCGTTCATCGTAGGACTTTCTCTTCAGGAAATAATTTTCACGGTTACGAAGCCAACACCTTCACATCCGGGTAGCCCAGCAATTTCAAGATGAAGTAATTGGCGGCGGCATCGCCTGGATCGTCGGCGAAGCAAATGATTTCTGCGTAACGCGGGAGCCCGGCCTTAACGAGAATATTCCAGATGTCCTTCGCAGCTTTCGGTGTTCCTTCAACGCTCACCAGATCGCTGTAGGGAACGTGTATTACTTTTCCGTCCTGCAGTTTGGCGGGCATGGATTTACCAGAGGCGATGTAAATCTTTGGGTAAGCACCCTGCGTCTGGCGTGCATCAGCAGTCACGATGCCGGATTGAACATTGGCCTTGTAAGTCGTCGCGGGGACGGCAAGCTCCTTCGGCGATTTCTGTGAGCCTACAATGGTCGCCTCCTTGGTGACTTCGAAGCCGCCGAGTGCCCAATTGTCGACGGAATCCAGCAGCACGGAGACTTTTTTCTGCCCCAACTTTTCCAGCATCATGAACGCCATCGCGGAATTCGCATTCACGCCACCATCGGAAATGATTACCGCCTCGTGGGCCGAATTGACTCCGGCGGCGCTCAAGATGTTGGCCATTTTCTCAGGGGTGGCGAGGTGGCGCCTGAACACATCTGCGGGAACGTTGACGGCGAACGGTACATGCCCTAGCCGGTACGCTTCTGCCGAGCGCACATCGACGACGTTGAGTTTTGTTGCGCCGAACGCGCGCAGCATTTGCCTGTTCCAGCCATTCAACCAGCTCTTTTCGCGCATCATGTTCGGCGCGTCGTAGGTCCAGAACGGCAGCCCTCTGTCGTCGCGCAGCCATTCCAGTTGCGACTCTTTGTAGAGCTTCACCTTCGGGTAGTTCAGCATGATCTTGGTCGCAAAGAACGGCACGCTGGCGGCGATGCCACCGCCGCAATGCGTATAAACCTGCTGTTCAGGCTTGACACCCAGATAGGCCAGCATCCGCTTAATCTCCTCGGCAGATTTGAACGTTTTGTCGGCGTTAAAGAAATCGTCGCTCGGTGCCATGATGGCATTGGGAATATGGCCGGCCCGGTCGAAAAATGCAGCGCCGCCAAAGTGTTGGTCGGGATCCAATGCCTCCACCAGCGCATTCTTTACCGGGTCACCAGAGGCCACCAAGAATTCCGGCAGTTTTGCGCGCACATCTTCCTTCAGCTTCGTGACACGGAAGGTTCCTGGCTTCGGCGCAGCGGTCGGCTCTTTCGTGACTGCGCCGCCCGCCGCTTGCCATTTGGCGAGTCCGCCATTCAGGACGAACAGATTGCCCGGCGGGAACCCATGGTAGTAAAGGTCGAAGAATAAACTGGTCGCCATATAGGTTCCGCCTTGATCGTAAATAACGACTTTCTTCCCGGCGCTGATGCCCCAGGACTGGATGCGCCCTTCCATTTCTGCGGCCAAGTTGTCGCGGCCACCGAACGTGAATACATCGACGTTGATCGCACCGGCGATATGCTTGGCGGCGTACATCTGACCAAACGATGCATCGATGAGCACAACGTCGTCGCGGTTGAGGTTCTTTGCGAGCCATTCAACGCTGACGAGATTGCCTCTACCCTTATCTGCTTCCGCTGCCATTGCCGCTGACTGCAGCATGAAAAAGCTGCTAGTGATGAATACGAAAAACCAGTTGATTAATTTCTTCGACATGTTGTGCTCCGGTTACGTGGTGTCCGTAACTTATTCTTGTGGCGTCTTGGGGAGCAAGGCCGATGTGATGAGGCACGGTTGACGCGGACGGCGCACGGTCGTGGGAGACGGGTGACGCGTCAACGGGGCGGGATTTTATTGCACGACCGCATAACTTTCCTATCTTGTCATTACGAATAGGGGAAATGTTCCCGACAACTCACATCA
>JANOQY010000372.1:0-3406 GCA_031414995.1 Betaproteobacteria bacterium | reverse complement strand
GCCAAGATTGGCCCAAGCAAGCTTGGTCGCCATATCCTTGTCGAACAGGCGGCCCGTGTCCCAGATCAGATGGCGGATGCCGCCAAGCATGTGATGCATCAAGGCGAAGGTGAAGCCGAACAAGATCAGTCGGCCGAACCACGAGCCCATGAAGGTCTGCACAAAATCAAAGTAGTTTTCGCTCGTCGCTGCCGCAATCAGCCACCAGGCGACGAGAATGGTGCCAAAGTAAAGCGCCACGCCGGTAAAGCGGTGTGCGATCGACATGACCATCGTCGGGATCGGCTTGTAGATAGACAGATGCGGCGACAGCGGCCGGTTGCCCTTGATTTGCGACGACATGTTGTCCCTCTTGACCCCGGTGAGCGTGTCATGGCGGAACAATGCCGCCACAAGTCTCAAAAGGGTTTTTGCAGTGCAGCACACTATCGGTCAATAGCTAGAAAGATGAAGTCGAATATCAACCGATTTAACGCGCGGTCGAAACGTCGCATGCCAACTGTTTTACCGTCTGCATTCCAGTGGCGGCTTGCCTGTATCCATGAACAAGGCATTGCGTCCGTCAAAAACCAGCGCCACCTGTCCGGCAGAAAAGCGCGAAGACGATCCGGCCTCCACCGCTGGAAGATCCATCGTCGTGCCATTTCCCCGCGTGACCGTAACGAGGTTGCCTTTGTTGACAATGCCCAACGCCTCACCGCCATCGCAGGTGTAGCGCGACTGCGGCGGCAGTTTGAATGTGTCCGGTTCAAGCCCGGTCGTGGCGACAGACTGGCAGGCGGACAAAGCGAACGGCACAAGAAGGGCGAATCGGAAATGCTTCATGCCAATCTCGATAATGCCCGCCGGATTGCTTGGCAACAAAGTAGCGGCAAATCCGTGGTCAGAAGAATGGGTAACAAAATCCAAAAGATCGAGCCTTTTGCCACGCGCAGTTTCCATTTACCGACGATACTCAAGGCAGCTGTCATGCCATCAATCAGAAATCCTCATTAGGCCTTGAAGCTGGACTGCTTCTGGATTAACTTAATCATAACGAATTACCGATTCACTGTGTGCATTCCAGACAATGGAAACTCTCAAAGAGTGATAGGTAAGAAGCAGGAGAATTGCATGCGTTTCCCTTACGAAGACGACGGCGAATAGGCCTCACTGCATTCGAGTTCAGCAAGTCGGGCTCGGGCGCAATAATCATGGTAGTCAAAAAATTTATCGGCCTGTGGCAGGATTCCAGCGGGTTTTTGTTTATAGATTAAGTCGAGTTTCTTTCTGAGATTTCTGACTACGATTTCAGATTGAGCTGTTTGAATACGAATAAAGGCTTCATTTTCCAGAGATTGGAATACGCGTGCGAATTGCTTTGTGTCATCTATTGCAAGACACGCGATGATCTCAGCATCCTCCGATTCAAGTCCCAAGTCCGGGATACCCAATGTAGCGCGAAATGATTTTCCCATTTCTATGTATTGCAAAGATTTTTCGTAGGAGCCAGCCAGTCTACCATCATGGGATCCAATTAAATCGGCGTGATAATAGCCAAGACTTGAATATAGTGCATTGAGCAGACGTGTTAGTCGGACGCTTGAAGCGTCGTCAAGAGATGATTGATCAATCTCAATTGCCAATCTATGTGCCTCTTCTCCAAAATCTATAGCAGATGTAAGATCTCCGCTGCAATAGCTAATCAATCCAGCCACATTTCGAGCGAATATTTGATCAAATACTCCTGATAATCCTTCGTACGAAGTTTCAAGTGCATCTAATGTCTGTTGACGAATGCTTTCATTCTTGGATAAGACCGCGAGAACGGCGTAAAGATAACAGGTTTCTTTGGGATGCGTCTGGAAACACTGATACAATAAGTCAACGCAATTTTTCAGGATAATTTGACCCGAAGTAGGGGCTACTGTTGAAATTACGTTCAGAGCATCTCTGAGTTCTGGTACAATGCAGGCAACCTCGGCAGCGTGCTCTATAGTAGCAAGCCTTACCAACTTTTTCTTGAACTCCCGAGGCGCAGAAGAACGTTCAATACTTTGGCGAACAAGATCGCTTTGCTGATCAATTTTTGCAAGCGTGTCGCCAAGAAGATTAAAGCTCCCAACAAGATCCTCACTTATCTTTCCGCTTGGCTTATATGTTAAATCGTGCGTTTTGGCACCCCAAGCATCGTGTAAAATCGTCTTAATTTGAATTTCGCACAATGGCCTATGAATATTTACGTTTTTAATTCGAAGATTATAGTGGCAGGCAAAATAACCGTCGGACACTATGGGTCGTCCAAATCGGGTCTTTATGACGTCAAAAGCCGCACTACTTGTAACACCAACAGTGCCTGTACTACCATTCAGTAGGGAACCATTTTCGATCAATCGGTCGACAACTCTGCAAATAGACGAAATGTCCGTTGGGTAGTGCACTACAACGGTGAAGCCGATAATGTCAGGCACCGCCCACAAAGAGCCTTGCGATTCACCGGCCCTTTGATAATAGTCGTTGAACTTCAAACGTATTTTTCGAAGATGCTTTATTGCATCGCCACCCTGTTTCTCGTCTCGGCCATATATTTTGTAAACTGGTTGCCCTTCGAGGGCGCTGGTAATTTGGGTTCGCATAGCTGAGAAATCCCTCAGTATCAGCTCCCTTTCGGCATTGATAAAATTGCGGACCGTCTGCGTATCTGCAGGCACATTTACGATGTGTTCAGGCATCTCTCCTCCAAAAAGAGGCTACGTCGGCAATACACCAATCCGGTCGCCACCAGTATTGAATATGCTGGTTACAGGAGTCGATCGTGATCATTCATTGTGATATCAGTGTTGTCAAGTATGCAATTTGATGACCCGCGATACTGTAGCGCTCAGGTAAAAATCACGTATCATGTAGATAATATGAGGTTCTCCATTATCGTAGCTGGATGCATTGTATTGTGGGCGCGGTCAAAAATATCCTGCCATGCTCCCATGCTCCCATGCTCCCATGCTCAATTTACGATCTCTTGCTGGACAACTGAAGTTTGATGACCACTTCATAGTTTCGCAAAATAGAAAAGCTATCTCAACCTCGCAATCAAAGCGGCGCGACCGGATGCGGCGAGCCATCATAGGCTCCCCAGACGGACTGGTCGAAATTGATCGCGGAACCCGTCATCAGACCGGACTCGTCAGACGCCAGGTAGGCGCAGGCGCGAGCCACTTCCTGCGGATCAACCAGCCGCCCGAACGGCTGTGCGGCGGCGGCCTTTTCCAGCCAGTCCGGATCGGCATTGTGATATTCGCGCTGGATGCGGTCTTCGCCCTCTGATGACATCCAGCCGATGTTGAGTTGGTTGACGCGGATACGGTTGCGCAGGAGCGCATAGGCGGTGTTGCGCGTCATTGTTTCGAGTGCGCCCTTGGACGAACAA
>JANOQY010000371.1:0-2058 GCA_031414995.1 Betaproteobacteria bacterium | reverse complement strand
CTTGCCCCGGATTCGTTCAAAGGTTCGCTGTCTGCTGAAGCGGTTTGCGCGGCGCTAGAGCGTGGCCTGCGCCGCGCGTTGCCCGATGCCGAAATCGTGCAGCGACCGATGGCCGATGGCGGCGAAGGCACTTTGGACGCGGTGGTCACCGCGCTTGCAGGCACGGGCGCGCGACGCAAGCAGGCGCTGGTGAGGAACGCCGCCGGACAGTCCGCCGAAGCGGGCTATGCGCTGATCAAACACGGCGTGATTTATGAGGCTGCGCTGATCGAAGTCGCGCAGATTGTCGGCATCGAAGATGCGCAGAACATGGCGGTGCCGGTGGGTGACCGGTCGAGCTATGGCGTCGGTGAATTGATGCGTTTGCTGGTTGCCGACGGCATCCGTCATTTCTTCATTGGCCTCGGCGGAACGAGCACCAATGATGGCGGCGCGGGCCTGCTGGCGGCGTTGGGGGTCAAGTTCACCGGCACCTTTCGACGCGAGATTCTGCCGACGCCGAACGGGCTCGCGAAGCTCATTTCTGTGGACGTGACGGGCCTTGATTCGCGACTCGCCGATTGCGAAATTACGCTGCTGTCGGACGTGAATAACGTGCTCACTGGCGAGCACGGCGCAACCGCGATTTTCGGGCCGCAAAAGGGCGTGGCGAAGACAGATATTGCGACGGTGGACTCGGTGATCGCGGCGTATGCCGAGCGTCTCGAAGCCGCGCTGCAAAAGCACGCGAAAGACAAACCAGGCGCGGGCGCAGCGGGTGGATTGGGCTACGCGCTGCAACTGCTCGGCGCAAAATTTGAGTCCGGCGCGCAGACCGTTGCACGGCTGACCGGGCTCGCCGTCGCCTGCAAAAATGCAGACTGGCTGATCACCGGCGAAGGCCGCACCGACGAACAAACGGTGCTCGGCAAAACACCGTTCGCCGCCGCACAAAGTGCACGCGAACACGGCAACGCGGGATTGAAGGCCACGCTCATCAGCGGTGGCGTTGATCCGGGCTCACTCGCCGCGTTGAACGCCACGTTCAACGGCGGCTGCTTCTCCATCGTGCCGGGGCCGATGGCGCTCGACCAGGCGGTGATTCGCGCGCCGGAGTTGCTCGCCAATGCGGCGGAGCAAATTGCCCGGATTGTTTCGATAAAATCGTAACAGCTTTTGGCTGAAATGCCCGTTTCAATTGGGCATAGAGTGATAAAAATGTGTTTATCGACTAATGGCTAATATATGCGTTATGCCAATAATAACCGGGCATTTCAGCTAAAAGCTGTATCCGAAAAGACAGGCCACTAAGCCCGCAATTCCACCCGTTCAGCGTGTTCGCACAGTGCCTCAATCACGTTCTCCACGAGGTCGCTTTCAACCAGATACGGATTGAATCCGCTCGCGTCGTGCCAGCGTGCTGAGTCCGGCGCGGCAGTCGATAAGTCCGGCGTAAAACCCATGTCCCACACCGGAAACAAGCGCCGCCACGGCTCGACGTAGCGCAGCAGCGTGACGTTTCCGTGGCGCGGATCGGTCACGATCAGGTTGTACAACCCGTTCACGGAATCACGATCACCTTCGAGACATTGCAACGCGTGGGTCGGGGACACGCAGAGATACCCGGTGATGCCGAGCGCACTATTGCGCCGCTGGCTGGACGCGAGGATTTGTTGGATGTCGGCTTTGGACATCGGCGTGACGAGACTGCTGGCGTAGATCAGGCGAATGAGTTTCATGATTGAAGTTTAGGCGCGTAAATGTTGGACAAACCAGCCCTCGACAAACCGAAATATGTCGAAGTATGCTGTCGTCTACTTCTTACCAATACCGAACAAAAGCCGCTTCGCCTCATCACCCGCCTGCCCCGTCGGCGTCGTGTTCATGTCCTTCGCAACCTGGTAGGCGCGCACGGTCGCGGGCCGCGACTTGATCGCGTGAAACCAGCGCTTCAAGTTCGGAAAATCATCAAGATTCATCTGCTGCCGCTCATACGGAACGACCCAGGGATAACAGGCCATATCGGCGATGGAATACTCGCCGGCCAGAAATTCACGATCCGCCAAACGCTTGTCCATC
>JANOQY010000370.1:0-15157 GCA_031414995.1 Betaproteobacteria bacterium | reverse complement strand
TCGGCGCGGGTGACGAGCTTTGAGTTCTCCATGATGAGATTCAAAATGGTGTCGACCGGCATCAGCGAACTCATCGCCAACGATACTCGGGTCATCGCATCATTTTCAGTAATCTGCGTTTTCAGGCGCAGATTCTTTACCGTCAGCTCGCCATACATTTTGTTGATGCCCGATGCGACCGCACCAAGCTCATCCTGCCGCGATTGATCCAGCAATACGTTTTGTTCACCTTTTTCGATCCGCTTGGTGCCTTCAATTACGGCGGTGGCATCGCGACGCAGGCTTTGTCCAAACCGGAACGACACCGCCAGCGCCATGGCCACGCAAAAAGCGCCAAGAAACGACATTTCGATGACCATCCCTCGATCCACCAGGCCTTCAAATTTGTAGCGGGCCAACGTTAATGCCATCGCCAGACTGGGCGCGAGGGTAAACAGCACATAGCCTTCCATCACCCGCCGATTGATCTGCTCAAGGTGCTCGCCGACATTGAGGTAGCGCACCACGCGTTTGCGGGCTACGTTTTCGAGCATCACGTATTCCCATTGCGCCAGCAGTCCGCCACCGATGATCCAATAGCCGAGCAGCAGTTTGAAATGGCTCGCCAGTGGAAAATTGTCGTAGCGCGCCCAGTGCAGCACCAATGCCAACACCCCGCAAATAAACCAACTGCCCACCGCGACCAGATAGCCTTGGCGCGCATACGAGCGCCCGGCAGGCGGGGTCGCGAACTGGCGCAAAAGCAGTTCCCGCACCACAATCTGGGCGATCCAGATCGCACCGAGATTAACCAGCAGCTCAGGTATTTTGATACCGTTGATAAATGGGCACACCGCGCGCCCATAAATGGCCAGAAACACAACCGCCACGAGGCCAATGGCGTGTTGATGAAGACGCGTTGGCCAATCGATCAGATCGGTCAAGCTCTCGACGGTGGGGTTTGCAGGATTACTCGCTACCAAGGTCTGGTTCACCTGTTCACGCCTCCTGGGCAATTGAGATGTTGGCGCATTTTTCGCGTCGCCAACGTGAGTGATTTCGTCACCAAGGATGAAGCACTATTATGACAAATCGCGTCGGGTCGAGTCGGAACTTGGCATTACGAACGTGGTTTACATGGGGATGACGAATCAAACGAATTTCGTTACGACACCAGTTCAAGATTCCGCACGTCCAAATTGGCTCGCCAGCGCTTCGGTTTCTGCAGATGGCTTGACCGACAGCAGCACCGACAGCATCTTGCGGCAGCGGCGATAAACGCGCAGCACTTCAGCACGGCTGCCCTGGCTACCGTGAATCTGCATCAGTTTTTGATACAACGTTTCCGCGAGCGGCTCAGCCTCCAGCGCGTGTTCAAGCGTTCGAATGGCCGCCTGATGCTGACCGAGATTGAAAAGTGTCGATGACACCGCGCCAGCGGCACGGGTAAAGCGCAGCTTGAAGCGCTCACGTGGCTCAATTTGCCATGCAACATCCTGCGCTTCGCCATCCAGAAACCCACGCCGGTAGTGGCTGATGAGCTGATCGGCGTGTTGTCCCAGCAGCGCAACATCAATGGTGGAAACATCGCGGTCGGCGAGTGCCACAAAAGCGGCAGTGTCGATCCACACGAACTTGTCAGACGCGACGAACTTGCCCTCTTGAATCAGGAATGCCGCATCGAGCCCGACCAGTTTGCGCAGCCTTGAAAGCGCCATGTCGAACGATTTGCGACCATTGTCACCTTCAGCATCCGGCCACAACGCATCGATGACGCGTTGCACACTGAGCGCCTTACCATCGTTGGCGGCAAGCAGCTTCAGCAGATTCAATCGGTGATCATTGCTGCGCTGGCCTGCATCGGCCGCCAGCCCGTCGATACTGAGTGCGAATACACCCATCGCAGAAACGCGAATCGGCCACGGCCAGGAAACACCGGCATTTGCGGGCGGTGGCAGACTGCGTCGCGCGATGAGCTTCTTGACGAAGTCAGGCTCGATATTATTTTCCAGCGCATCCGCGCACATCTCGGCGAGTTCATTCGGCAGATTCAGGAATAGCCGCACCAGTTGAAATTCGCGCGCGCTGGCAAGTCCGCGTGACAACTGGGTCAAGTAATCCAGATATTTGCGTTCGCTCCACGCCCAGCGCGCCTGCATCAGTGCGGTGGTGGCTTCATAGGCAGCGGCCAAACGCGGTTCGCTGCCGGGTGGATCACGCAACCACTCAATGCCCTCGGCAAATTTCTTTTGTGCGATGAGCGCATGCGCGATACCGCTTTTCGACAGATAACAGTGCTCGGGCGGCGCAGCACCGCGTTCCATCGCTTCCAGTGCCAGTCGATGATGTTGCTCCGATCGGCGCGGGTCATTCTCGATAATGGCCAACCAACCGGCAAGATGATGATATTCGCGCACTTCATACGGGCGTCGTTTATCCAGCAACACCTCGAGCTCGTCAAGCACCTTGCGCGCGGCAACGGCATCACGCCGATCCCACGCGGGCCGACCGAGATGCGCTGTTTGTTGAAAATTTAGCCAGCGCCAACCGCACTTGGCTGCGGCCTTCGCGGCACGGTCGTAGAGAATCTGCGAGCGATCCGCTTCATCAAGCATGCGCAGCGCGCCTGCGGACCAGAACAACGAACGTGCCGCGATACGCTCGTCCACGCCATTGTGTGCGGCCAGTAGTTCGAGCTGGGCGATGCAGTAGCTGGCATGCGCGTTTTCGCCGGTTTGGCCGTAGTGCGAAGGCAATTGTTCGTAGGCCGCGATGACCAGCGAAGGAAACGGAAAATCGACCAGTTCCAGCAGCGCTTCACGTCCGATGCGGCCGATACGTTCGCCATGTTGCAGCGACAAGACGCGCTCTCCGGCGTGATCAAAAGCGCACATCAAGCCGCTGGCCAATTGCAGGCGCGCCATCGGGTGCGAAGGCACCTGATCAATCGCGGGCAGGACGCGGTCAACCCAATGCCGAAGCGGCGAAAAATCGCCATAAGCCGACACCACGATCTGCGCGCCCAGCGACGCAATCACGGCTCTTGAAGCGGCGGCCTCGGGCTCATCGTCTGGTACGGAGAGGAACTCATGTTCCAGTGCATTGAGCGCTGCGGACTCGTGATCGAGCGAATTGAGCAAAATCGCGTCCAGCTCCGACCAGCGACGATTCCACGCGGTGCCGGTCGCACCGATGGCGGTGGGGAATCGAAGGGCGGTCACGTTGCTGGGGAGGGCGGGCAAGGCTGTATCCAAAAAATGAAGGTCAATTTACTGGTGCTGCACGGCAAGAGCAAAAATACTGACAAAACCGATTATAGCCAGCCGTCGCACGCCAATACCGCAGCCGATATTTGGGCCGCCATCCCCTGAATCAGCCGGGCTTGATTCGACTTGTGTGGGATTAGTGTGGGATGACGTTGACTAACATTCACGGGTCGGTGGCCGATGGTTTTCGGGCAACGATACCGATCCTTGAAAGGAAGTTGACGTGCGCAAAAATCGAGCTTTTCCACGCCCTGCAGTGTTCATCAGTGCAGCGCTAGCCGCAGCGGCAACGCTGCTGCTTTCCCCGACGGCAATGGCTGCCACCTGCAACTGGACCGGCGGCAGCGGAGATTGGCATAATCCGACCAAATGGAGCTGCATGGCGGTACCGACGGCGATGGATGACGTGACCATTACCAACAACTCCGGTGGCGCCATCACCCTCAATGCGCCAGCACCCGCCAAGACACTGGGTTTTACCGGTTACGGCACGATTTCCGGAACCGGTGCGCTCGATATCACTGGCGTCACCACAATCAATGCCGGTTTCACCACGACGATCTCGACAACCGGTTCGCGCTTGCCTGTGGTGAATGTCATTGGTGCGTCGGGGAGCATCATCACATTGACCGATCCCGCATTGACTGCGGATAGCCTCGCCACCCTCGGCATGACGCGGCCCGCTGGCAGCAACGCGACGCTAGTGATGGATGTGGGGCCGCGCGATATCGGCATCTTGAATCTACAGAACGGCGCGATCCAGCTCAATAGCCCCTTGAGCGTGACAGGCAGCATGACGTGGACTGCCGGACAGATCGGCTCGCAAACTGCCCAGCCGCTAACCGTCGCCACCGGTGCCACCGTCATTGCGCAGGATGTTCTGCAGCTGTTCACACCCATGATCAACAGTGGCACGCTGACGTTCACCGGTATCTTCGGCTTGAATGCGAGCGGCACATTTTCTTTCACCAACAACGGCACCATCGACCTCCGCGTGGCGTCGTCGGCCCCCGGCAATTTCTTCGATAACACCATGCTGAACGGTGCCCGGTTCGGCGGGTCATCGATGCAATTTTTTAATTACGGCAACGTACTTTTTAACCACACCGGGACGTTGTTGTTTTCCGTACGAGATGGTTTCAACAACCATGGAACGGTGCAATTTAACACTGGCACCGTGCAGATGGGTGGGGATACCTACCGGCAGTACGCGGGCCTCTCGCGATTCAGCGGCGGCAACATTTCCGGTGCCAGCAAGTGCTGCAATCTGGATAATACGCAGATGTATCTTTACGGAGGCGTGCTGAGCGGTAGCGGCAACGCGCTCTACGACATCATTGGCGGCATCGAGAATAATGGCGGCGCGGTGCTGCTCGATGGCAACCTGAAGTTGACCAATTTTTATACGCAAACTGAAAAAGGCTCGCTGGCCGTCATCATCAACGGTACGACTGCTGGAACCGATTTCGGCACGATGAGCGTGCTCAAGCGTCCGGGCAAGACATCGAATGGTTCCGTCGGTTTGGCGGGCAATTTGATCGTTGATCGCGGCGCATCCTTTACGCCACGCTCGGGTGATCGTTTCACCGTCGTCAGCGCTGAGGGCAACGTGGCTGGTAGCACCAGCGGCGGCAGCGGCAGCATGTATCCGACTTTTGCAGCGTTCGCCGGGTTGGGACAGGTAACGGTTGCCGAGCCAGCCGCTGCGCTGCTGTTGCAGGCAAAAGCGGATGCGCCATCATCGCTGCGCAACGGTGCCAATGGCTATACGCTGCAGATGGTCAACCCCACCGCAGCCACCATCAACGTATCGTCGCTGCAGGTCACGACGCCGATCGACTTCGCTTACCAGACCGGGTCGAGCACCGGCATTACCACCAGCAATCCATTTGCCAGCGACAATACCAGCAACGGCACGCGCACGTTGTTCTGGAGTTTTACCAGCGTTGCCATTGCGCCAGGTGCATCACGCACGTTGCGCTTCGGTGTGACTGTTGGTGCTGCCACCAAAATTGGTCGCTATCGCATCAGCGGCGTAATCGGTGGTGCGGCGCCCGCCAACTTCAATCAGGCGGCACCAATCGATGTAAAGGCTGCAAGTGCGATCAGCAGCACAACCATTAGTGTCAGCGGCGGCGCTACTATTCAGAATCAGAACGGCACCACCAACATCATGATCAAGCGCGTCGAGATCATCACCAGTGTCATCAGCTTGCGAACGCGCATTGGTTGTCCACCTGAACTGGAACCCTGCGGAAATTTACGCACAGTGTTTCTCGGTCAGGAGTTCAATGGCCGCTATTACAACATTGTTCAATTGACATTGGACGCCGACCAGAGCGAACCGAGCGCGGTGGCCCGACGTTCGGACAGTGTGGCGGTGCGCGCGCCGACGTCGACATCGCCGTCCATCGCCAGAGCTGGAACGGACTATGGCTTCTGGAAAGGCCAGATTCCGGGTTCAGGAACTATTCCCGGCGTTCCGCAAAAAGTATATCCCGATTGGGACAATCACCGTCCTTGCATCGCGTTTAACGGTGATGGGAATGGCCTTTATCCCATCAACTGCGTCGGTGGCGATGGCAATGGCGGCGGCAGTGGTGGCGGAGGCGGAGGTGGTGGGGGAGGTGGTGGCGGGGACCCCATCGGCACGCCGCAGTTGTACGATCCCAGCGGCATTATTTCTGATGCCACCACGGGATTGCCGATTGTTGGCGCCACGGTATCGCTCTATCGCCAGATTCCCGGCCTGCCCGATACCCCGACGCTTGCACGCAACTGCCGCACCATCGACACCCGCGGCGGATCGGTTTGGACCGGTACGGCGCCCGATACCGGTGTTTTCGAGCAGCCCGGCTTTATGCCCGCGCAGATGTCGCCTGATGTGAATCCGCAAATCACCGGCACCGATGGCCGCTATGGCTGGAACGTGGTGACTGGTTGCTGGTACGTGAAAGTCACTGCGCCGGGCTATGCAAGCAAAGTCAGCGCACTGGTCGGCGTACCGCCCGAAGTCACCGATTTGCACGTAGCATTGCAGCCAATTGTCGCGGGCGCAGTTGTGCTGACGGGTGTGGTGTCGAGCAAAACCCACGGCAGCGCGGGCACGTTTGAATTGCCGGTCGATACCAATGTCGCGATCAGCGGCGCGGTCAGCGTTGAGTCGCGGCTCATTGGCAGCGGGCATCGCGTGGTGTTCCGGTTCGACGGGCCGGTGACGGCGGTTGGCGGGGTGATTGCCGTCGATGCAGCGTCAGTCTCTGTCGGCAATGCCACCTCGATGATGTCTGGCAATGACGTGATCGTTACCTTGCTCAATATCCCCGACAATAAGCGCGTTCGCGTGGCACTCACCGGCGTGAACGGCACACTGGATGTAGCCGCCGCGCTGGGTTTTCTGGTCGGCGATGTGAATGGCTCACGCTCTGCCAATGCGAGTGATATCAGCGGCGTTAAAGCGCGATCAGGGCAAGTGTCCGACAGCACTAATTTCCGCTTCGACCTAAACGCCTCAGGCGCAGTCAACGCCTCGGATATTTCAGCCGTGAAAGCGCGGTCGGGCTTGGTGCTGCCGTGAGTGATGACGGGAAGCGCTAAATACCAGACGCTATGCGATGACGGATAACAGCTATTACCTTCATTGAAGCCGGCTGCGCACACGATTGGGTATGATGCACAGTTAATGAGGAGAAAAACATGAAAAAAGTTTTCTGTGGGCTGGTGATAGTGATGGCGTCTTTGATAGCGATGACCGCGGGTGCACAACCGTGGCCGAACAAGCCGGTAAAGATGATTGCGGTATTTCCGCCGGGCGGATCGGTGGATACGGTGGCACGTATTCTTTCGTTTCAGCTCACCAAACAACTTGGCCAGCAATTTATTGTCGATAACAAAGGTGGTGCGTCGGGCTCTATTGGTACCGGGGCCGTTGCCAAATCACCGCCGGACGGCTACACCTTTGCAGTCGTTTTCGATACTCACGGCGTCAATCCGAGCCTGATTCCGAATCTGCCGTTCGATACGCTGAAGGATCTTGCGCCGGTGATGATGATTGGGTCGTCGCCGATGGTGATTGCCAAACACCCCAGCGTCGCGTTCAAAGATTTCAAGGACGTGATCGCTGCCGGTAAGGCAAAAGCCGATGCGGCCTCGTTTGGTTCGATCGGGTCCGGCAGCCTTGGGCATCTCGCGATGATGCAGATTGCGGGCCTCGCCGGGACCACCTTCAATCACATTCCGTACAAAGGCGGCGGGCCACTGGTACAAGATGCCATCGCCGGACATGTGCCGTTGATGATCGGCACGGTATTTCTGGCCAAGCCACAGATCGACGCCAAAAAACTCGTGCCGCTTGCAGTCACATCGGCCAAACGGTCGCCGAGCTTGCCGGATACGCCAACCGTGTCCGAGCAGGGCGTCGCGGGCTTTGAATCACTCGCGTGGTGGGGCGTGTTTGCGCCGGCAGGCACGCCGCCTGCGATCATCGCGCGGCTCAATGATGAGCTGTCAAAAGCATTGAAGACGCCGGAAGTGGCGGAGAAACTTTCGGCGCAGGGCATGGAGATTGTTGGCAGCAAACCGGAAGCGTTGCAGACATTTGTGTCGTCTGAAATTTCGCGCTGGGCGAAGGTGGTCAAAGACAACAAAATCAAGGCCGGTGAGTAGCGACGATTTTATGGAATTATCTGCTATCACCAGCATTGGCGGGGGCTCGCAAGGCATTTGTGCCTGAAACTCCCGCCAATGCTGGAGTTTCGCTATCCGGCGCAGGCTCGCCCAAAGCGTGGGTGCCTTATGCGGTGCTGGGCGCAGCGGTACTGATTGTATCGAGTGCAGCGATCCTGATTCGCGTTGCGCAAAGCGAAGGCGTCCAGTCGCTCACTATTGCAGCATGGCGCTTAACCATCGCTGCCGCGTTGCTGGGGCCGCTGACGTGGGCAAAAGCGTCGAAAGAAATTATCGCGATGCGAAATCAGGACTGGCTGCTCGGTATCGCGGCGGGGATTTTTTTGGCGATCCATTTTGCGGCGTGGATATCGTCCCTTGCTTACACTTCCGTGGCCAGCAGCATGGCGCTGGTTTCGACAAACCCGATTTGGATCGCACTGGTTTCATGGTTGTTTCTTCGTGAAAAACTCGGTGGCTGGTTGTTGTTTGGCATTGCAGCGGCCATTACCGGCAGCGCCTTGATTTTCCTGTCCGATGCGAGCCTCGTTGCAGGTGTCGGCAGCAGCAATCCCATGCTCGGCAATTCTCTTGCGGTGGTGGGTTCGTTGACCGTCTGCGGTTATTTGCTCATTGGACGGCACCTGCGCAAAACCATGTCGTTGCTGCCGTACATCTGGCTGGTTTATTCCAGCGCAGCGGTGGCGTTGATGATCACCGCAATCGCGACTGGATCAACGCTCACCGGATTTTCTGCTGCGGCTTGGGGCTGCCTGCTGGCACTCGCCATCGGCCCGCAATTGCTGGGTCATAGCGCGTTCAATTGGGCACTGAAGCACGTCTCCGCCACATTCATTGCCATCGTTATTCTTGGGGAGCCGCTCGGCTCGGCGCTGCTTGCATGGCTGATTTTTGATGAACATTTCGCGCCGTTGCAACTGCTGGGGTTTTCAATGCTTCTGATCGGCATTTACCTGGCCTCACGCGCTGAAAAGAGCGGCTAACGTTTCGCCAATCGCGCGGCAGCGCGAATGAGCGCGGTTAGGCGTCGCTTATAATTTCGCGTGTTCACAAATTCCCTCCGTATCCAGCGCACATCGCTTTGAGCCGAATCGACATCATCATTCCCGTCTACCGCGGCGTTGCTGAAACGCGCGCCTGCATTGACAGCGTGTTGGCGGCAACGAACACGCAGGCTGTCGAGATCGTGGTGGTGAACGATGCCAGTCCGGAACCTGCAATCGCCGATTACCTTGCAGCGTTGTCTGAGAACGGCAGCATCACTTTGCTCACCAATGAATCCAATCTTGGTTTTGTTGCCACCTGCAATCGGGCGATGGAGCTGCATGCGGCGCGTGATGTGGTGTTGCTTAACAGCGATACCGTCGTCGCAGACGGCTGGCTGGACCGGATGGTTGCCTGTGCAACCGCGACACCGAATACGGCAAGTGTGACGCCGTTCTCCAATAATGCGACCCTGTGTAGCTATCCGCGTATCGCGATCTCGAACCCGTTGTCGCCCGATCTTTCTGTCGGTGTGCTTGATGCCATGTTTGCCAAGGTCAACGCAGGACGGTTTGTCGAAATCCCAACCGGCGTCGGCTTTTGCATGTTGATGACGCGCGCGGCAATCGATGCCATCGGCATGTTCGATACCGCTGCCTTTGGCCGTGGCTATGGGGAAGAGAACGACTGGTGCATGCGCGCGACTGCGCGTGGCCTCAACCACCTGCTTTGTGGCGATGTGTTTGTCTACCACCAGGGCGAGGTATCGTTTGGTGGTGATTCAGAAGCTGGCAAACAGGTCGCGCAAGCCGTGATTGATGCGCGATACCCAGCGTATCGCGACGTGATCGCCGCACATCTTGCGGCCGACCCGGCACGCGTATTGAGACGGCGTGTGGACCTGACCAGACTTGCAACTTCAATCCGGCCCCGACTTTTACTGATCACACAGGATTGCGGTGACACAGCCGAGAAGGTCGTCAATGAACTCGCGGCAACGCAGTCTGAGTCGATGGAAGTACTGATGTTAAGACCCTTTGGCGAACACTATTTCTCGCTGCGCTGGATGCGTCAGGGGGAAGAGTTCGAAGCCTACGTTGAAGATCGCAAAGACCCGGAAACATTACGTCAAGTGCTGCGCGTAATCGGCATATCGACGGTGCAGCTGCATCGTGCCGACGCGTTGCCGAGCCACCTGCGCGACATCCATCGTGAGCTTGGTGCGCCGCTCGAAACAGCGTTCGAATCCGTGGTCGAAAATACTACGTGGCATGCTTCTGAATTGTTGCGAGCAACAAAGCCGACCCACAATATTGGCGTAACCAGCATCACGGTGACCTTCAATCCCGATCCCTTGCGACTGGCCGCACAATTGGCGGCCCTTCGCGATCAGGTGGATCTAATCGTCATCGTCGACAACGGTTCGATGCCGTCAGTCAAAAGCATTCTTCAGCGACCTGAAATCGTGGCCCATTTCAGTGAGCCACCCCAAATCAGTTTTATCGTTTTAGAGCACAACGAAGGCGTCGCCAGAGGGTTCAATATTGGCATTGAAGCCGCACGCGGGCAGGGTGCAAAATTTGTTTTGCTACTAGACCACGATAGCGTTCCCGCGCCTAACATGGTCGGTAAATTAGTGTCGGGTTTCGAGCAGGCGGTTGGCTTGAATCCAGCCATTTCAGTGGCTGCGGTTGGTCCACGTATTGTTGATTCACGTGACGCCCGCGAATATCCGTTCATCCGCCTCGGGTGGCTTCGCAATCAGCAACTGCGCTGTGTGCCAAATAACGAAAAACTGATCGCCTGTGATTTCCTGATCAGCTCCGGCGCGCTCATTGCGATGAGCACCTTCGATAAAATCGGCGGCTTCGACGATGGGTTGTTTATCGATAGCGTCGATATGGAATGGTGTTACCGCGCACGCGCGCGGGACTTGTTGCTCTACGGTGTTTGTGACGCAAGGCTTGATCATCAGCTGGGCGATCAACGCCGGGTGATCCTGAATCGCATCAATCTGGTGGTGCATTCTCCAACGCGTACTTACTATCAAACCCGCAATCGAATTCTGCTTTATCGCCGCGGCTACGTGCCGCTGAAATGGAAACTGAAAGACGTGCTGCGCATGGTCGCTAAATTTGTCGCGACGATGTTGTTTTTCGCGCCGCGTTTGACCTATCTGCGCATGACGCTCCTGGCGATTCGAGATGGATTGGCAAATCGCGGTGGACGATTACGATTGCCGGATCGCCACTGACCGCGTTCCCATCTCGACCGGGAGGCGAGAGATGGGACAGGCCAGTTGCAAGATCAGCAGCTACTTGCCCACCTTGACCGCTTTTCCGCTGGTGGTGTCATACGCGGTGCCATCTGCGAGATTGATGCGATAAAACTCGCGCAGGACATTGCCCATAAAGCCGATCTCGACGATTGATACCTCTTTGAACTGTGTATTGATACCGTCAGGCAAAATCTTGTTCATGTCGTCGGCAACTGTTTTCATTGCGGCCTGTATGCGTTCATCGTACTTGGCCATGCTGTAGACGAGGGTGTTGTGAGGATTGTGCGAAGCTGTTTCTTTGCCGTCCTTGATCACGTTCACGCCGCTCACACCCATGGTCCGCGTGAGTTCTTTCGCGGTGTCGCTCATGTTGGCATAGACCGGTCCGGTGCAGCGGGGCAGGGGGCCATCGCGCAATGGTGTGAGTGCCGCAGTGGCCGCAGTATTGAACGACATCATATCGGTATAGCCTTGGCCGGACTTGACGATACCCAAATCAAACCACCACGGTGCGCCAGCTCCTTTGGAGGCTTCGGTGTTGTAGAAGCCTTTCAGTGTGTAATTCAGCACTGGGGGCACTTTAGGCATCGCTTTCAGCATTTTTGCGGGCGTCGTCTGATCTGCACTGTGCAGATGCACAACGGTCACGTGTTGCAGATTGAACGTGCGGGCCTCATCGGCAAGCCCTAACGCGATCAGTCGCTCACGAAGCGGTGGGTAGATTTTGCTATTGAGAATATCCGTGACGTCTCTCGGCAGGCGATACACCAATCCGTAGGTGGCCTTATGCTCGCGAAATTCGGGTTTGCCGATGGCGCTGTTGTCGATGGTACTCGCCGTCACTGCTGTCGTGATGATGGCGCCAGCGATGCCTGCGGCAAGAAAAGTCAGCGCGCTGCGAAGAGTTTTCATGGTCTAGTCCCCTTTGTCCGTTGCAATGGATGGATCGGAAGTGTAAGCCCGCCTGCCGAACGATTCAGCACAGCTGACGCGGCAAGGCTGCATGGGAATTCAACGCCAGCGTTGGGTTTGAGTCAACTTGTTTTTTTGAATCAACATTGCGAAGTCATTCGACGGCTGCGCAATCTGTGATTTACGGTGTTGTTCGAACCGAACGCGAGCGGCAAAAAAGAAGGGCACCAAAAGGTGCCCTTTCTCATTTCTGGCATCGAGGAGTGGGGCGGACCCACTTCGGTTCGTTTCGACTTTCCTCTCGGGCGACATGTGTCCCAAGCCAGAGATCCTAGGAGTGCGCCTAGTTTTATTTCACGTCGTTTTAAAACTCGTCGAACGACTTATTTGCGCTGCTTGTCATTCGATGCACTTATCTTGATCTCGGGCGAAAGTTTAATCTGTGAAGTACTCCACTAAAGCGCGGTTTGTGACAGTTGTTAACAATCGGCCAAGCTGGGCGCAAACCGGTCTTGGCTATCCATAAAAATTATTTGCAAAGCCCCAGAATGCGTTCCTCAGCTGAGCATTTGCTCGCGGGTTTTACCAACGCTTTGGCTTTCTTGCTACCGCACGCGCGAAGCTCTCTGGCGGTAGGCGGATAGTATGTCCAGCCCGGGCCTAGAGGTGGTAACGTCAGTGCAACTTCACGCCATTTTGGATGGCCCTCAGCTTGCAGGGTGGGAAAATTTTCGCAGAGGGAACGCGCAAATTGCGTCATGTGGTTCATCGTGTCTTTGAGGTTGTAATCGTAGGTGACCAGAAACGCACCCACGGCGATGGTGATGAAATTTTCCGTCAGCAGATTCGGATAACTGGTCGTCGTCACAGTTGCCGATGAGTAAACAGTCAGAGGCTGTTTGCTGGTGGGGTGGTTTGGGTCAAACTTGAGCAGCTTGATGAATTTTTGCGCTTCGGGCTTCATGTTGGCGATGAGCGGCGCCGGTTGTCCCGCCGCGACCACCACCACGTCGACCGACTTGTCCGAAATCAGCTTGACGAGCGCTTCTTCGTTAGACAAAAAGCTCCCATTGGCTTCCGGCATCGCGCCGTTGAACATCATTCTGTAGAGCGTGTGGGTGATCAGGGCTGCGCCACTTCCCACAAGGCCACCGTTGATTTTTGCATTCTTGATATCGTGGAGGTAATTCATTTCTGAATCGGCACGAACGATGTAGTGGATCTCGGTGTTGTAAAGCGGCAGGATCACGCGCAGCGGTCGGATAATTGACGAAGCCTCCGTATTGCCAGCGCCGGCTCTATCCAGAAATGCCTGATACACATCGGCCTGCACAACGGCAAATTTCACGCCCGGCTCAAAGCGCAAGAGCTTGATGTTTGCCGCTGAACCCGACGTGGGCATGACTTCAAGTTTGATGTCAGCCCTGGGCGCGACAAACTTGGCGAGATCCGCACCAATGGCGAAATAAGTGCCTTTTTCGGACGCCGTGGCGATCTTGTATTCGGCCGCTGCGAGTGCCGCGCCGCTGGTAAACAGCAGTAAGGCTGCGATGAGAAAGCGTGAGAAAACCCTTGCAGGCGCGTGCATGAATGCTTCGCTGGTTCGCGTGGTCATATTATTACCTCCCTTTTGTTGGTTCTGGTGTGCACAACCCTAGCGCTGCGATCGCTTCGGTGCAGGGCCTTGCCTGCGACGGTTGTTTTTCTATTCCGGTGCCAGCGCGTGCGGCGCTGGCGGGGGCAGCAATCTCTGGCGCGACTACGGTCTCTGCTGGCGCACCTCGTCGGCTGGCTCTTCTCGTTGGTGTGGTCGCATCCACCGGGACAGACACCGTATTTTCAGGCTTGGCCACGACCGACGCCGGTGCTGGATTCGCGGCAATTTCTTTGGCGGCAGCGGGCGTTGTTGGCGCAGGCGCAGCGGGTGCAGGTACGGGCGATGCTTTGTTGATCGTGCCTGCACTCAGATTGGCGGGCGCTGTGCTGGAAGTTGCCTCGACACTGGCTTCCTTGGCGGCCACTGATGCCCGCTGCCGGTAGGCAAAATAAGCGGCTGAAGCGAAGGCGAGAAAAATGATCGTTACCACGAACAGCGGCTGCCGCTGGGGCGTGGCGGGCGGTGGGGAATAGGTGGATGGCATGGCAGCGGACGACTCAGCGTCGCCTGCGGCCGCCTCGGACGCGCTCGCGGGGGCATTAGCAAGGAGGATTTCTGTGCTTTCACGCAATTCCCCATGGCACTGATAGCAGGATTTTGATGTTTTTTGATTGACGGCCCCGCAGGTTGGGCAGGGAATCAGGTGCAACGGTGCGCCGCAACCGGTGCAGAATTTCGCGTCCACGGGGTTGGCGTGTTCGCAGTATTGGCATAGCGTCAGAGATGCGGTCGTGGTCATGGCAGAGGTTTCACGCGGGTTTCAAGCGGGTTTCAATCGAGTTTGCGCCTTGCGCGGTGACCAATTTTATCGTCCTTGGTGGTGCACTCGCAGCAGCGGGCAACTGAAACATGCGCCCAGTGCATTCAGTGATTATGCGCCGCGCCGCGCCGGTGCTCAATACCGGCTCGGTTCCGGTCTCGCTCGCTTGCAGCGCCCGCTGCCGGTACAATACGGGTTGCACCCGTTTTCTGTAGTCCGTTTCCGCTCTTTCGGCTACCGCTGTCGCCAGCCATCATTCTCAACTGCGCCATTGCAAATCCTCAAAGGGCATTTTTAGTAAGGCTGTTTGCATGTCCTTCGCGTCACTGAACCTCATCCCCGAATTACTCCGCGCTGTAGAAGCCCAAGGCTATACCGAGCCCACACCCATTCAGGCCAAGGCCATTCCAGCCATTCTGGAAGGCCGCGACATCATGGGTTGCGCGCAGACCGGTACCGGCAAAACCGCAAGCTTCACGCTTCCGTTGCTGCAGTTGCTGGCGCCGCACGCCAGCAGCAGTTCCTCACCCGCCAGACATCCGGTGCGCGCACTGGTGCTGGTGCCTACGCGTGAACTCGCCGCACAGGTGGAAGAGTCGGTCCGCACCTACAGCAAATATCTGCCTCTGCGGGCG
>JANOQY010000369.1:0-1993 GCA_031414995.1 Betaproteobacteria bacterium | reverse complement strand
GGCGAGCCACAACAGGGCCACACCCGAAACCCAGGAAAACCAGCGAAAGCCACGGTGGCGATCAAAGGTGAAATGGCGGAAAAGGTGCAAGACCATGCCGAGTACCAGGCCATCGGAAGCGTAACGATGCACGCTGCGCATGACGCCGCCGATGTAACGCTGGCCGTGGGTCAAGGACTCTACTGATGCGTAGGCGTGAACCACACTGGTTTCAAAAAATGCATAAACATAGAGGCCGGTCGCGATGGCGATCCACAGCAGGAAATAGGTGATCGCGCCGAGGTAGTAAAACGGATTCAGTCGTTCGCCGAAGACGGCGTTGAAAACGCTTTCGATGGCAAGAAACGCGCGTTGCGCAATGGTCTGGAAAATATTCAGCACGCGATGTCAGACCGAGGATGGGGTTTTTGCAACGGGTAAACAGGGCGGGGCGGTGCACGCCGTGCCTTTCTGCGGGCCCACCATTCGCCAGAGAAGAACCAGAGCATCGCCAACGCGAATGTGACCCCGCCCGCGACTTCGATCAGGAGGTCGTATTTGACGCGGTATTTGCCGGTCTTGGGATCGTATACGGTGCAAAGGATGCGAACCCGTTCAATCAGATCGTCAAGTTTCAGCTGCTCGGCAATCGGCGCATTGCGCATCAGTTGCTTCAGCGGTTCACCTAACGAATCGGCATTGAGTTCGTCGCCGTAGATTTGACGATAGATGCGTCCCTCGGCGTCGAGCAATGTTACTTGCAGCACATGATCGAAGCCGGCAGGGGTCGCAACAAAACTAAAACCGAATTCGCGCCCCAGCGGTTCGATGATGGACGCATGCGGACTCAGGAATTCCCAGTTCGGCTGGTCGATGCGGTGTTGGAGCGCGAAAGCTTTCAATGCCTGTGGTGTATCGAACGGTTGGTTAAAGCCGATGCTGATGACGTTGTATTGATTGGTGCCAAAGATATTGCGGCCCGCCTCGACCGCCTTCTGCAGTGCGCGCGTGGTGAGCGGGCAAACCTGAAAGCAAGCGGTGTAGATAAAACTCACCAGCAGTGGCTTGCCGCGATAGCTGGACAACCGAATGGGACGACCTTCGCGATCAAGCAGGGTGAAATCACTTACCTGTTGCCCGATCACCGCCTGACTCGATCGCAGCGTGCGGGCTTGATCGAGGCCCGGGGCCGTAGTTTTTTCTGCCGCGTCGGGAACGGGAACTTGCTCCCGCGATGCATTGGCATGCGCCGATGCCGCCATCACAATTGCCAGGATGACAACGGCAATTGTCCTGTGCAGATTCAGCAGCGGCACGCTGCAATCGTTGCAAACAGCCTTTAACTGAATGGACATGGCCGCATCTCGCGCCACGCGTTCAGCGCAACAGGCTGTCGAGTGTCGCGGCGGCGAGCAACAAGCTCAACTGGATCAGTGATGCAAAGAACGCACCCATCGCCGATTTGCGCGAAGGCGCCTGTGCCAATCGCCACGCCTTGAGTACAAAGTAGCCGCCGCCGATACAAGCGCCGGCAAAGTAGACTGGACCAGCACCGAAAAATACCGGCAACAGCGACGTCAAGGCAAGTACCACGGTACTCCACAGCACAATACGCGCCGCGCGCGGCGTGCCAACCACCACTGGCAACATCGGCACCCCGGCGGCCGCATACTCGGCTTGATTGGCGATCGCGAGACTCCAGAAGTGCGGTGGCGTCCACAGGAACAACACCGCTGCGAGTATCCACGGGAGCGGGCCCAGTGCCGGGCTGCTGCTAAATTGGCTATCGGCAGGCTTTGTGTTCCTCGGCGCGTTTTTCTATGGCGTGGTCTATACCGTATGGTTAAAGCGCCGCAGTTGGTTGAACATTGTTGTGGGCGGGTTATCCGGCAGTTTCGCCGTGCTGGCAGGTGCTGCATCGGTAGACCCGGCACTGGGCCCGCTCCCGTGGATACTCGCAGCGGTGTTGTTCCTGTGGACGCCACCGCACTTCTGGAGTCTCGCGATCGCCAAT
>JANOQY010000368.1:0-4780 GCA_031414995.1 Betaproteobacteria bacterium | reverse complement strand
ATCACCAGCAACGCAGCAAGTACGATTCCCGACCAGCGGTGAACTTGCAGCAGATATTTCCGGGTTGTCATCGATAAGTTTTGAGCGGCAGTTCGTGATTGGAAATATTCTCGTGGCACATTGGCTTGAAATCAAGCCCTGGCGCGGATCTCCAAGATATTGCCGTGGAAACCCGCGCCAGCATTGGCGTCCGGGCCGATTCCCGGTTCATCGCGCTATTTGCCCGGCTTCACTTGCTTCAGATTGACCTCGACATCTACTGCTTCCGTGGTGCGATTGCTCCACATCCAGCAAAAGTCCTGATCCAGAGGTGCTGCCAGCAACCCCTCAGCGCTGGCAATTTGCTTGCGATTCTCCGGATAGCTGACATCCTTGCCGACGTGATAGTGGATATTGAAATCGGTAGGTGCCGAACCCTTGAATTGCCACGACACGCCATCGCCTTTCTTAAGCTTGCCGCAAACTTCAAGGAATTTTTTAGGGGCAACACTGGCCTTGTGCGCGAACGTATCCCCGTTCCATTTGAGATCGACGATTTCCGCGCTGGCCGCGATCGGGAACAAGAGCGCAAGCAGTAACGGGGCGAGTCTCATTTGGCCATCTCGATTTCGGTCACGGCATAGCCGCTGGCAACCTTCTCGGCCTTGAATTTAACCTTGTCGCCTGCCTTTACCTTTTCGAGCATGGCGGCATCTTTCACCTGGAACACCATCGTCATAGCGGGCATGTCCAGATTCTTGATCTCACCGTGTTTGAGTGTGATTTTCTTAGCGTCCTTGTCTACTTTACGAACTTCCGCATCAGCCATGGTTGAAGCGTCAGCAGTCGATTTTGCCGCGACTGGCGTGGCGGCAACGGGCTTACCGTGGTGGTCGCCTGACGCCCATGAAATTGAGGGTGTGATCGGCAAGATAAATGCGGTGGATATGGCGACAGCAAGCATAAAAGATTTCATTTGTATCTCCTTGGATGGTAAAGCGGAAAGAATTTTTGTTCGGCTAATTCGGTCGGTGTATTGATAGAGACCGCAGTTCATGAACGATTGAAGCAATAACATAGAGGACAACGCCAACAGCAACTGAGATCACAACGCACGCGGCGGTGAAATCGCATTGCTCACAACACACCAACGGCCAAAACCCCAGCAGCAAAAACAGATAAGGCATTAAAGCCTCCGGCGTATGTGCAATGTCTGCAATGCTATTTAGCGGCAACCAAAATTTTGCCCACCATCCCGGCCTGATAATGCCCGGCGATCAAACAGGCGAAATCAAATTCGCCGGCACGATTAAATGTCCAGATGATTTCGCCAGTCTTGCCAACCGGCACATGCGCCATGTAAGGCTCATCGTGCTCCATGTTCGGGAATTTCAGCATCAGCGCCGCGTGTTCGTCGAGTTCTTTTTTGGTGCCGATGACAAACTCGTGCAGCATCTTGCCCTCGTTCTTGAGCACGATCTTGATGGTCTCGCCTTGTTTGACGTCGATCTTGTCAGGCGTGAACCGCATGTTATCGGTCATCACGATACTGATCGTTCGCTTGGCGGACTTTGCATCACCGGCAATGCCCCAGGCTTTTTGTTCTTTCTTGACGGCGACGGACTTTTTCTTATCGTGCGCGTCGCCGTGTGCCGACACTTGGCCGATGAAAGTGGAAAATATAAAGATGACAAATAGTGAGAGTTGACGTTTCATTTGATTGGATCCTGGGTTGAAATTGAATGTAAAGAACTTGTGGCGTTCGCGGTATCAAGGTTGTGTAGACAGACAAACGCTATCCGTCAGGTACGTCGCACGAATGAAGGAGCCTGCCAATGGCCAGATAGCTGGTGCCCGCATGCCATGCACCTTTTACTTCCAACTTCTCGCAATGTGGCCGCAATAGTGAGCATGGATCATGCAGCCCGTGAAATGTAGTGAGATAACGGCGTGCGCGCCACATCATAAAAAGATTGACTGGCCAGCCCCACCACCACGTCACGGTACGCGCACCGAGTACCGCTAAACGCGCACCCGGTTTTGAAAGTTGACGGATGTGCGCGATTGCGGCGGGCGATTGCAGAACGTCGTGCGTGAATGAGCACAAAACTGCATCCGCGCCGAACTGGCGTGTTACCTCCTTCATGTCCGCAGTCACAATCTCGGCATGGACAATCCCGGCGTCGTGCAGCCGATGTCGGGCAATATCGGCCATTTCAGGAGATTGTTCGATGCCGAGCACGTGTCCGGTGGGCCCAACTTGTTGCGCCAATGTCACCACCGTGCTTCCCGTGCCACATGCGACATCGAGAACTCGTTCGCCCGGTTGAAGTGCGAGGGACTGAATGGCCAATGCACGCAATGGCTCGATGCGCCAGCAACTGGCGTCATAATCGCGCGCCATGGTCCGATAGCGTTCAATGGCTAATGCTGGCTTGGTTCCAACGCGAAAATCATCAATAAGATCAATGCCCGCCATGCTTGCCTCCCGACGGCTTCTTCACTGTCACCTCGACTTCCTTCTTCGCTGCTTCCTTGAGAGGCATCGACTGCCTGCCCTCCGATTTAAAGCGCGCTGGCTCAGTCAGCGGGCCGGTCCATTCAAAGGCCTGCGTGCCGGGAGGTTGCACGTATGGGCCAGGGTCCTTGTAATCGCCCGGCTTCTGGTCGCGTCGCACCTTGAGCATGGTGAACATCCCGCCCATTTCCACCGGGCCGTAGGGGCCTGCACCGGTCATCATCGGCAAGGTATTGTCCGGAATCTGCATTTCCATCTCGCCCATGTCTGCCATACCTCGCTCGCCCATCACCATGTAGTCCGGGATGAGCGAGGTGATTTTCGACACAATCTCGCGGTGGTCCACGCCGATCATGGTCGGAACGTCATGGCCCATCGCGTTCATGGTGTGGTGTGATTTGTGGCAATGAAACGCCCAATCGCCTTCTTCGTCGGCGAGAAAATCGACTTGCCGCATCTGTCCGACCGCGACATCGGTAGTGACCTCGGGCCAGCGCGAGCCCTTGGGCGTTGGTCCGCCATCGGTGCCAGACACGACGAACTCGTGGCCATGCAAATGAATCGGATGGTTTGTCATCGTCAGGTTACCGATGCGAATACGCACTTTGTCGTTCTTTCGGACGTTCAACGTATCAATCCCCGGGAAAGCGCGGCTAGTCCATGTCCAGAGATTGAAATCGAGCATGGTATTGACCTTCGGCGTGGCGCTGCCTGGGTCAACATCGTAGGCGTTAAGCAGGAAACAGAAATCGCGGTCCACCGGATCGATCAATGGATGCGACCCTTTCGGATGGGTGACCCAAAATCCCATCATGCCCATCGCCATCTGCGTCATTTCATCGGCGTGCGGGTGATACATGAATGTGCCCGGGCGGCGCGCGACGAACTCGTACACAAATGTCTTGCCGACGTCGATTTGCTTTTGATTCAATCCGCCTACGCCATCCATGCCGTTAGGCAGTCGTTGCCCGTGCCAATGGATTGTGGTGTGCTCCGGCAATTTGTTGGTGACGAATATGCGCACCCTGTCACCTTCAACCACTTCGATAGTCGGGCCAGGCGATTGGCCGTTATAACCCCAAAGATGCGCCTTCATCCCCGGCGAAATTTCACGGATCACCGGTTCCGCGACGAGGTGGAATTCCTTCACGCCTTTATTCATACGCCACGGCAGCGTCCAGCCGTTGAGTGTCACCACTGGGTTATAGGGACGCCCGTCTTTTGGCACCAAAGGCGGCATCGTATCCGGCTTGGTCTGAATCACAGGCTCTGGGAGTGCTGCCATGGCAACACGGCTCACGGAAGCCGCAGCGACCGCGCCGCCAGCCAATCCTGCAACGCCAAGTGCACCAAAAAATTTCCGTCTATTCAACAAGTTCTTCTCCATGATCAGTGTCCTCCACCAGCGGAATCAGCGGCCATCATTGCGCGGGGCATATCGCTCCCACCGGGCTTGCCGATCATTGCCATTTGCATGTCGCTTTCAGCGAGCCAGAAGTCGCGAAGCGCTTCGATGTAGCTGTTCACGCTGCCAATTTGCGAGCGGGCATCGGATAAAAGATCGAAGACGCCGATCAGCATGCCGTTGTAGCGCAGTAGATTTTCATCGGCGATGCGTTTTCGGATCGGCACGATTTCGTCGCGGTAGTGTTTGGCAATGTCATAAGTCGCGCGATAGTTTTGGTATGTCTCACGCACTTCCGAGCGGGCGTTGACGGCTGTCTCAGCTGCGCGATTCACAGCTTGCATGTACAGCGCTTCTGCTTTGGCGATGCGAGACGTACCCCAGTCAAACAGCGGCAGTTCGAGCGATATTTCGTAGCCACTACGTGTCGGTGCTTCGTTGGAGACTTCGCGGAATGCGCCAATTTCGAGCACGTTGATAAAGCGCGTGGACTTGCTCAAGCCAAGGTTTGCAGCGACCGCTGCAGCACCCAATTTGGCACCGGCCACATCGAGCCGCGTCTGCATCGCGCGTTGCTCGATATCGGGTTGATCCCCCGGCACTGTTGGCAAGTCAGGCAGGCGCTCAGGTAGCGTGTACGCCGTTTGCCCGCCCCACAGGCCAAGCAAACGCGTCAACGCTTCTCGCGACCGCACGCCAGCCTGCTCGGCGCGTGCGACATTCAGCGCGGCATCGGCGTAAAAACCCTGCTCGCGCGCTTGCTGCAGGCGGCTCCAGTTGCCCACCGCAGCCATGCGCCGCGCCAGTTCTGCGCTCGACTCGGCAACCTCGCGAACCTTGCGCATGTAGCGCACCGTTTCCTCGGCGGCGAGCGCCTG
>JANOQY010000367.1:0-1894 GCA_031414995.1 Betaproteobacteria bacterium | reverse complement strand
ATTGACCATCCGTCGGTGCGTTACGCACTACGACAGTCATCGGTTGCCGCACTGATATGTGATGTGCTTGGCGATTCCGCATTTGCATACAAAGCCACGCTGTTCGACAAGCACACGGAGGGCAACTGGCTCGTCGCTTGGCACCAGGACCTTTCCATACCTGTTCAGCAGCGTGTCGAATTGGATAATTGGACCGGTTGGTCATGCAAAGAGGAGGTTTTATACGTTCAGCCACCCGCCGAAGCGCTTTCCAAATTAGTGGCGCTGCGTATCAATCTTGACGACTGCGATAACGACAACGGCCCGCTGAGATTGTTGGCTGGTAGTCACCGTCTCGGAAAGCTACAACACCGCGACGTTTCACAATATCGTGAGAAACACGTCGAACAAACAGTCACAGGGTTGCGCGGTGATGGCCTGCTGATGCGACCGCTGCTTATCCATGCCTCTTCAAAAGCTACCGTGGAAGCGCGACGGCGGGTACTGCATTTGGAGTTTGCCAACTTTGATTTGCCCGTCGGGATGGATTGGCATCGACGAGTTGCGCTTGCAGGCTAGGTTCTTGTAGGTTGGGTTAGACGCGCAGCGTCGTAACCCAACATCGGTCGCGAAATTTTCACGCAATTGTTGGGTTACGACTTCGCCTAACCCAACCTACAAAGACTCCGTTTTATATTGGGAATTTGAGCTACTCGGGTTTGCTCGCCGATTCACCCACCAGACAAACACCGCCGCCGTCACAAACATGATCAGGCTGTATACGGCGGCCGGCACGGACATCAAACCGCTGCCCAGCACGTTGAAGGCGATGTAGATGGCGAGCGTGCCGTTGTGGATGCCGATTTCCATGGCGATGGCGATGGCTTGCTTTTCCGGCAGCTTCACCAGTTTCGGCACGCTGTAACCAATGCCGAGCGAAGCGAGATTAAACAGCAGGCAGGCAATGCCAACGACCGGGAAATATTTGACGAAGGCGTCCCATTGCTGCACCACGGAAGCCACCACCAGCGCCGCAAGCAGCAACACCGAAAATATCCGGATGGGTTTTTCCATGCGTTCGGCGAACGACGGGAATTTGGCGCGCAGCAACATGCCGATCAACACCGGGCCAAGGATAATCACGCCGACTTCAATGATTTTCTTGAAAGGCGGCGGCACATATTGATCGGACGCCATGAAGTATTGCAACGCAAAGCTGACAACAAACGGCAACACCACCAGCGACAGCGCGGAATTGATGGCGGTAAGGGTGATATTGAGTGCGACATCACCGTGCGCGAGGTGGCTATAGATATTGGCCGAAGCCCCGCCGGGTGACGCGGCGAGCAACATCATGCCGACCGCAAGCTCAGGTGGCAGCTTGAACAGCACCGTGATGCCAAAACAGATGCCCGTCAGCACAAACATCTGGATGAAAAGCCCCACGACAACCGCCTTGGGGTAGCGAACCACCCGCGTGAAATCGGCGATGGTCAGGCTCAGGCCCAGCCCCAGCATAATGACGCCGAGTGCGACGGGCAGCAGTACATTGGTGATGATCGAGCTTTCCACGAGTTCTCCGGTTGGTTTTTCTATGCGCCAGACAGAACTACGAACAGCCGCTGCGCATTAAAACTCTTTTACGACGTGTTGCTGGCGTCTGCTCACCGCCAGCCTTTCGGGAATCCCGCGAATCACCACCGCCCAATGGGTGCCGCCGCCTTCATTTCTGTCGGAGCCGGGTTGGCCCTCCTCGCCTTCCGCACCACCATCAGCGACTTTTTCAAATCCGATCACGGCTTTGGTCGCCACCAGCGTATTGCGGTGGATGCGTGTGAATAGTCCGGCGAACTCTTCCTCCAGCTTGGTCAGTGATTCTTCGAGCAGGAATTCCTTTTGCACCGTGCGCACGGTG
>JANOQY010000366.1:0-32473 GCA_031414995.1 Betaproteobacteria bacterium | reverse complement strand
TGCCTAAACCAATTCCCAACATCAACAAGATAAGCGATAAGGCGGCGGCGGCGGCGGCACCAGCCAATATCGCACTCCATGACACACCGCTTGAATGAGATTGCGTGGTGTCGGTATTTAATCCAGGCAGCGCATGTATGCGACCGCCATTGTCCAGAGTTGCTGCATTGGTCAGGGCCATGTTTACTCCTCAAATTTCAGTGATGAAATTTTCGCTGTATCGACTACGGGGGGGATGTAGGTGGATTGCCTGATAGCGGGTAGGAAGTCACCGCGTGTTCGCAGCCAGGTTAAGCCGTGGTTAATTTCGGCGATGTTGCCGGGGCAGGCTCTGAGCCCGTCGAAGGGTTGGTTGGGCGAAGTTGAATCAATGACTTGGCGCAATGGTGGTTATTCGCCGGTACGACAGAGTTTTTGTTGATGAGGGGTAATGTTTGCGTGCGTAAACACCCCTCACCCTAACCCTCTCCCCAAGGAGTGGGGACAAAACTTCGCAGTGTTTGATCGCCGCATTAGTAACGTTCCAACACTGCACACCCGATGTCAGCGCACATCGCGTCAACGCAACTGATGCGATAATTCAATGGCGCGGCGGTCAGTCCGCGCCTTTTTATTTTTCGCGACGCCGCTCCCAAATGCACACTCTCCAAAACGACACTTTCCTTCGCGCGCTCATGCGTGAACCGACCCCTTACACACCGATCTGGATCATGCGGCAGGCGGGGCGCTATTTGCCCGAGTACAACGCGACGCGAAAGAAGGCCGGCAGCTTTCTGGGGCTCGCCAAGAATCCTGATTACTGCACCGAGGTCACGCTGCAACCGCTGGATCGTTTTCCACTCGACGCCGCGATCCTCTTTTCAGACATTCTCACCATTCCCGATGCGATGGGACTTGGGCTGTATTTTGTCGAAGGCGAAGGCCCAAAATTCGAGCGCACTGTGCGCACCGAAGAAGAAGTAAAAAAGCTGCCGGTCGCGGATATCGATCAACTGAAATACGTGACCGATGCCGTCACGCAAATTCGCTCAGCACTTCAAGGTCGCGTTCCGCTCATCGGTTTTTCCGGGAGTCCGTTCACGCTGGCCTGTTACATGATCGAAGGCGGCGGGTCGGATGATTTTCGTCGCGTCAAAACGATGCTGTATCAGCGTCCGGATTTGCTGCACGCGATTCTTGAGAAAAATACCCTGAGCGTGATCGCTTATCTGAGTGCGCAAATTGATGCCGGCGCTCAGGCGGTGATGTTGTTCGATACCTGGGGCGGCGCGTTGTCGCATTCGGCGTATCAGGAATTCTCTCTCGCCTACGCAAAGCGCGTCATGGCCGGACTAAAACGCAGCAACGATGGGCGTATCGTGCCGCGCGTGTTTTTCACCAAGGGCGGCGGGCTGTGGCTGGAATCGATGGCTGAATGCGGTGCAGACGCGCTGGGGCTCGACTGGACTATCAGCATGAGCGACGCCAAAAAACGCGTGGGGCATATTGTGGCGCTACAGGGCAATCTTGATCCAAATGTATTGTTTGGCGAACCCGCTGCCATCGAGCGTGAAGCCACACGTGTACTCAATGAATTTAGCGATGACGGCAATGCCAACGGCCACGTATTTAATCTTGGTCATGGTATTTCGCAATTCACCAATCCGGATCACGTGGAAGTGCTTGTTAACGCGGTTCACCGCGCCAGCGCTAGGGGTTAGCGGGTTCGCCTTGTCAAGCAAAATATTTTCGCGATTTACCTGCTGTGGGGCTTGCTTATGCACAGAAAGCCTGTCTTGGACGTTGCGAAACAGATTGTGCAGGTAGATTCTGCAAATCATTGTTTCTTATGGAAATATTCGCGTTTTTCCGAGGGTGCGCCCCGCATTTTTCATCCCCAAGGACAGTATTGCCCCCATAGAATGCGAGCTATGCACAAAGTTATCCACAAGCCGAGAACCCAGTATCCGCGCGGCTTTCCGCGTGCTCCCAAGGGGGCGGCGACGCGATTGTGAGCGCACTTATTGCGCATGTGGTGCTCGACTTGCCACTGGCCAAACACTTTGATTTTTTAGCATCTGACGCGACTGCTGACGACGTGGGACGCATCGTCGTCGTGCCATTCGGCAACCGGAAACTCGCTGGCGTGATCGTTGGCCTGAGTGCTGAAACCGATGTCCCGCTGGACAAACTAAAATCGATCACCCACATCCAGCGCGCGTTGCCTAAATTTTCGGCGATTAATTTTGCGCTGTTTCGCTTTTGCGAAAGTTACTACCATCACGCGCTTGGCTCGGTTGTGCTGAACGCGTTGCCGCCTGCCCTGCGCGTGGCAAAACTGATTCAGCCCAAACGTCAACATATCGTCAGCATCACCGCAGCGGGACGCGATGCCATTGGCACGCTTTCAACGCGTGCAGTCGCGCAACGATTAATGCTCGGTGCCATCGCTGATGCGCCGCAAACAGAGACGGCGCTGAAATCGCGCCATGCACGAGCCGCGAGCATTCTGTCATCGATGCAAAAAAAAGGCTGGGTAGCCATCAGCGACAGTGCGCAGGGCTCGCCAATCAGGCGGCAAAGCGCGTTGATGATCGCGCCCGGCCCGACCTTGAACGACGAACAGCAAACGGCCATCGCGCGCATCAGCGCCGCGCGCGGCACGTTTGCGCCATTCCTGCTTTTTGGTGTCACCGCCAGCGGTAAAACCGAGGTGTATTTGCAGGTCATTGCCGACGCCTTGAGGAATATTCAGCAAGCGCTGGTGCTGGTGCCGGAAATCAATCTCACCCCGCAATTTTTACGGCAGATGAAATTGCGCTTTCCCGACGCGCACATCGTTCAGCAAAACAGCGGCCTGGCCGATGTTCCGCGCACTGCTGGCTACCTCGATGCGCAATCGGGCCGCGCTGACATTGTGGTCGGTACCCGGCTTGCGGTGTTCACGCCGATGCCGCGACTGGGCGTAATTATTATTGATGAAGAACATGACGCGTCGTTCAAGCAGCAGGAAGGTTTTCGTTATTCGGCGCGCGATGTCGCGATCTTTCGCGCGCAGCAGGAAAATTGCATCGTCGTGCTGGGATCTGCCACGCCGTCGCTGGAGAGCGTCTACAACGCCGCGCGTGGCCGCTTCGGGCAACTGACGTTAAATAAACGCGCGGCGGCGAACGCATTGATGCCGACCATAGATTTTATCGATCTCAACCATGAGCGCGTGGAGGATGGTCTTTCTGCGACGTTGATTCAGGCCATCGCGGAGACAGTCGGGCGCGGTGAGCAAGCATTGGTGTTTATCAATCGCCGTGGCTTTTCACCAGCGCTGGTGTGCGCACAATGCGGCGCGATGCCCGATTGCAAACGCTGTAGTGCGCGGCTGGTTTTCCACCAAAAGGACCGACGCCTAAAATGCCATCATTGCGGATACCAATCGAAGGTGCCGGTCGCGTGTACATCCTGCGGCAGCCACGAACTGGTGCCAGCCGGGCAAGGTACCGAGCGTATTGAAGTTGCGTTGCGCAACAAATTGCCAGCGGCGCGCATCGCCCGCGTTGATCGGGATTCCACACGCAAACGCGGTGCCGCAGAACAACTATTTGACGCCGCCGCCGCCGGTGAAATCGATGTGCTGGTCGGCACGCAAATGCTTTCCAAGGGCCACGATTTTCCAAAAATTACGCTGGTGGGCGTCGTCAACGCAGACGGTGCGATGTTCTCAGCCGATTTTCGTGCGGCCGAGCGGATGGTCGCGCAGCTCAGTCAGGTCGCGGGCCGCGCGGGCCGCGCCGATCTGCCGGGTCGCGTGTTGATCCAAACGCGCTTCGCCACCCATCTACTTTATCTGGCCGTCGCCGCACAGGACCATGCACGCTTTACCGACATGGCCATGAGTGAAAGAAAGTCGGCCAATCTTCCGCCGTACACATTTTTAGCGTTGCTGCGCGCAGAAGCGAAGGCCGCAGATGCGCTCAATGCATTCATGCGCCAAGCGGTCGAGGCCGCCACGACGGTATGCGCAGAACTGCCGAACAAAACGCTACATGTGTGGGACCCCGTCCCCGCACCGCTCGCGCGCAAAGCCGGCTACGAAAGACAACAACTGATGGTGCAAGCAAGTTCGCGTGGCGAGCTGCAGAAATTTCTGGCGGCATGGTTAACGCTGGTGCGGCAGCATGAATCGCGCGCGGTGAAATGGGTGATAGATGTGGATCCGCTTGACGTGTGATGTGGTTGTCCTGCGATGTGAATTAGTCAACCGCTAAGGAACCTCTGATTGTCGAATAACTTGATCAAAGGTTGCCTCGTGTTTGTTATTTTTGTACTGCGCGGTTATAGATCTATGCTGCCGCATTGGCCATGTGCCTACGCGGCCAACTCCTGACGTTTGCCGAAATTCCCTGAAATTCTCCCGGCATCCATCCCCCGCCCCCGCAATTCGCCCCTAGCCTTCTGCAATCCGGCCCTAGTCGGCTTGAGAAGGACGGCGCACGCCCGTATTCTCACTTCATCCCGTAAAATCACTCAACGAACACAATTCCAATCATGTTTAAAGCGCTCGGCAACTTCATTCACAGAACCCCTTGGTGGGGCGTCGCTCTTTTCGGCTTGTTCACGATGGTCGCGCTGGTGATGTTCACCACGCCGATCCATACCATTCGGCTGGCTGAAAGCGGCGCCACCAGCGGGGAAAAACGCGCCATCAAGCGGGAAATCGACTTGGCCTTTGGCGACAGCGCGCTAAACGTGGCCGAAGGCATCGTGAGCACCATGAAGGACCGCTCAATGGATCCTTCGCGCAAGGCGGAACTGGATCGCGCACTGGCTGAAATTGATCGTGCACGCAGAGAGCTTTCGAAAGCGCAGGCCAAGGTAGGCAGTGAGATGCATTCGGCGGCGCGCGAAGCAGCCGAGGCCGCACATGAAGCAGCAGTGGATGTAGCCCAGTCAGCGATTGAATCTGCGACCGAGGCGCGTGAAACCATTGAAGAAGCGCGTCGCGAGGCGCTCGATAAACTGCGCGACAAAGGCGTTGATACGTCGGCCACGGCGAAGTCTTTCGATGATTTGATCCGTAACGCGAAAGAGCGCGAGCAAGCCGCCAAAGACGCGGTGAAAGCGATCAAGAAACTGCGCAACAACAGCGATGTCAACGTCAACATCGATTTGAGCAAGGGATTCAAGCTCGACATCGACGCAAATGACGCGGAAAAACCAAGCGTGCAGGTGACTGTCGATGAAAACGGTGTGAAGAAAAAAATCACGCTGCCGAAGACACCAAAAAACCCAGTCGCGCCGCCCGCTCCGCCGGCACCGCCAGCTTCTGCCGCCCCCGTTTCGTCCATCGCGCCCGCGTCGCCCCCCGCACCCATCGAACCTCTCGCACCGGAATTTCGCGAAGACATCCGCGCCAAGGTTGCAGGCGACGTCTGGCGCATCGGCGTGGGATCGGCGCTGATTCTGAGCTTCATCCCGCTGTTCATCGTATTGATCATCGCCAAGATTTATATCGGCCGCTCACGGCGCGCATTGGCGTTGGCCGACAGGAAGACACAGGAAGCTGAAGTAAGTAACGTGAACCGGCAAGTGACGGAAGCGCGTTTGCAAGCCTTGCAGGCGCAAGTGGAGCCGCATTTTCTCTACAACACACTGGCCAATGTGCAAGCGCTGACCGAGGTCGATCCACCTGCCGCCAATCAAATGGTCGGGCATTTGATCCAATATCTGCGTGCATCGCTGCCGAAAATGCGCGAGAACTCCTCCACCGTTGGACAGGAGGTCGAACGCGTGCGGGCTTACCTGAATATCTTGAAAATGCGCATGGGTGCCCGGCTGGAATTCGGCATCGATGTGCCTGATGATTTGCTGACAGCCCCGTTCCCGCCAATGATGCTGCCCTCGCTGGTGGAAAACGCGATCAAGCACGGGCTGGAACCGCAGCGCGAAGGCGGACGCATTGATGTCGTTGTCGCGCGCATGTTCACGGCAGATGGTGACCGCATCCGCTTGCAGGTGAAGGACACCGGTCGCGGTTTGTCCGACGCGCCGATTCAGGCTGGTGGCGGTGTGGGCCTAACCAATTTGCGTGAACGCCTCACCGCGCTCTATGGCGACAAAGCGAAATTCACCATCGAGTCAAACGATCCGAAAGGTGTCGTGGCGACCATTGAGCTACCCGGCACATTGGCCGCACAGCAGGCCGCGTCACCGAGCGCACCCGCCCGCGCCAATTTCACCGCCGAGCCGCCGAAAACCGGCTGGCGGCGCGCATGGGGTGCGGCCACCAAAACGCACAGCGTGTGGGCCAGAATTCTTTCTGTGGTGTTCGTGTGCGTGATGGCGTTGCTGGCAGTGCTATTTGTGGTCGGCCTGATCGCGCTCTACACCGGTTGGCTGCCGGTGCAGATGGGTTCGTCGCGCCTGGGCGGCTTGGAGGGCATGGCGCTGGGCTCGGTTGGTCTGTTGATCGGCTTTGGTGTTGCCGCGCTGGTGGCGGCGATTGTCGTCGCAGTTGTGTACGGGCTTGGGTTTTTATTTGCCGGCTTACTGATATTTATCCCGCTGGTCATCCTGATTTCGCTGGTGCCGGCACTCTCGCCGTTTGCGGTGGTGGGATTTGCGATTTACTGGTTCTGGTGGCGTAAGCGCGCAAAGCCCGCCGTTAGTGACGCAGCGCCGAAATAGTGGCGGCATAATGTCTAAGCCAACTAGATGACTAAGCTAGCAAGATGACGAAGCTAACAGGATAACGAAGCTAACAACGCAAAAAAGACGACCATGACAATTACAGCAATCATTGCGGAGGACGAACCGATCCTCCGCGCGCAATTAAAATCCAAGCTCGGCAAACTCTGGCCGGAGCTCAATATCGTCGCCGATGTGGGCGACGGTGAAGCCGCCCTTGAAGCCATCGGTGAGCATCAGCCGCAACTGGCGTTTCTGGATATTCAAATGCCCGAAATGACTGGCGTGGAAGTGGCGAAAAGTCTGGCCGCCAATCGTTCGCTGCATTGCCATGTCGTGTTCGTGACCGCGTTTGATCAATATGCGGTCGAAGCGTTTGAGACCGGCGCCATTGATTACGTGCTCAAACCCTATAGCGACGAGCGTCTAAAAGCGGCCGTGGACAGACTTAAGGAACGTTTGTCGATCGTGCCTGCGCCGCCGCCACAAAATCTGGAAGCGCTGGTCGCACATCTTTCGGCCAAGCTAAATCCGCAGAGCGAAAAACTGAAATGGATCAAAGCCAATATCGGCTCGAATCTGCGGTTGATTCCGATTGAAGATGTGCTGTTTTTCCAGTCCGATGAAAAATACACGCTGGTGGCGACCAAGGAATTTGATGCCCTGATCAAAACGCCGATCAAGGAAATTCTCGATGGTATCGACGCCGAAAAATTTTGGCAAATTCACCGCTCCACCATTGTCAACGCCATCGCCATCGAGACGGTGTCGCGTGACTTTCGCGGGCAGGCCACGGTGAAGGTGAAAGGCCGCAAGGAGAATCTCACTGTGAGCCGACCGTTCTCGCATTTGTTCAAGCAGATGTAATCGTCAAACACCAGCGTTGGTGAGGCTCACCGAGTCTTTTTGCCCTGAACGGCACGCTGTACGGCGTGTCTCGTTTTTTATCCTGCGCAAGCGCGTCACGGCACTAGCCATGAATTGGCTAAAATTGCTGCATGAACGCGTGCAAATTCGAGATGCGACATCTCACTCCATCGCCAACGCATCGCCGCGACGTTGAGACAGTCATCATGGCTGCTGCCGATTACAACTTACTGGTCGAGGGCGTCGCCCCAACGGCTTGGCACATAGATGATTTCTTTATCTCACTCCCGCCGGGAATGAATGCAGCCGACAAATTCACGATGGGGTTTTACGCCGACGACCAGATTGTGGGTATCGCAGATGTCATCCGTGGCTGGAACGCGCCTCACAAGGCGATCATTGGTTTGCTGTTGCTGACACCCGCATCTCGCGATCGTGGTTTGGGACAATGTGCCGTGCAAGCGATTGAGGCGATGGCGCAAACATGGCCGGGCGTCGATACGCTGCGAATCGCGGTGATCGACAACAACGACGCGGCATTCGTTTTCTGGCGGAGAATGGGGTTTACCGAAACAGGTGAACGCCGCCCAATTGAAGCCCCATACAACGGGGCAAAAGTCGTACTCGAAAAAACACTACATGCAAGGACCCCGGCATGATTTACGCACTCGGCAATAAAACCCCGCAACTCCTCGGCAACAACTACATCGCGCCCAACGCATCGGTCATCGGCGATGTGGTGCTCGGCAAGAATGCCAACGTGTGGTGGAACGTGGTGATTCGCGGCGATAACGACACTATCACCATCGGCGAAAACGTGAACATTCAGGACGGCTCGGTGTTGCATACCGACGAGGGCGTCGCACTCACGCTGGAGAAGGATGTGAGTGTCGGCCACATGGTGATGTTGCACGGCTGTACGGTGAAGGAAGGGTCGCTCATCGGCATCAAGGCGGTGGTGTTGAACCGCGCAGTGATCGGTCGCGATTGCCTCATCGGTGCCAATTCGCTGATCCCTGAAGGCAAGGTGATTCCGGATCGCTCGCTGGTGGTCGGATCGCCGGGGCGCGTGGTGCGGCAACTCAGCGATGAAGAAGTAGCGCAAGTGCGCGGGATCGCGACCCATTATGTGGACAATGCGGCGCGCTATTTGAGCGAACTCGAAAAGCTCGCCTAGCCCGGATATTTACGTTGCCATCCACCTCGCCTATCGTGTCTATCGCGCCGGAGTCGGATCTTAGCAGCACGCGCACACGCATGATGCGTGCTGACCGTGGTGCGTTGCTGGCGTATACCTTGATGCTGGCTTACGCGAGCTTGAATCCTTTCGTCGGCTGGCGCTGGCCGGAGTCGTTCACGTTGTTTGCGTGGCCAAGATACGTGATTACGTTCGATGTCATTCTGAACTTCGCAGCCTATGCGCCGTTCGGCGCGATGCTGGCCACGTTGGTGCGGGAGCGATCTCGCATTGGTCCGCTTCGGATCACAAGCGATGCGCAAAGATGGTGTTTCGTATTGGTCGCGGGCATGGGGCTTTCTGCCGGCTTTGAATCGTTGCAATCTTTTTTACCGAGTCGGGTGTCGTCGATCGTGGATTTGCTGGCCAATACAGCTGGCGGCGCGGTGGGCGCAGCGTTGGTGATGGCGGGGCCGGGCAGATTGCTGCTAGGCCGTTGGCAGCAATGGCGACGCCAACACTTTCTATCGTCGAATGAGTCCGACTGGGGTTTGATTCTATTGGCTTGCTGGATGGTCGCGCAATTGAATCCGGCGATTCCGTTTTTTGAGGCCGGACATATTGCCAACCCGTTTGATTCGGTGATCGCAGATGCTTACAGTTTGCCGGTGCTATTGCCACAGATGATCGGAATAATGCTCAATGTCTGTGGCTTTGTGCTGTTCGTAACGCTGTTGATGCATCCGGGCCGAAACACAATGCTGAAAGTTATCCCGCTGCTCGGTACCGCGTTCGCGATGAAGGTGGCGATGGCATCGTTGATGTTGAAAGCGCCCCAAATGATCGATTGGATGGCGCCTGCGAGAGTGCTTGGCTTAACGTTTGGCTTATTTATGGCAGCCTATTTTTTGCGCCTCGGATACCGCTGGCGTACTTTCTGTGCGACGCTATTTGTATTTGCCGGCGGCTTGATGACAAAAATAACCAGTATCTATGGTGCGTTTGATGAAACGCTGCGCCTGTTCGGATGGCCGCACGGGCAGCTCGTCAACTTTGCCAGTTTGACGCGCTGGATTCACGAAACATGGCCGTTGGTTACTGTAATTTTTCTCGCGTGGCTATTTGTCACGCATCGCGACCCCAACTAAACTATTGGTTCCTGTTTGATTCCCTTCTCAAGAGCGTTGCCCATGAGTTACTACCAGCATCACGTATTTTTCTGTGTCAACGAACGCGATGACGGACGCGAGTGCTGTAGCCAGCATGATGCGGAGGGTATTCGGGACTATGCAAAGGGCTGCATCAAGAAATTGAATTTGAGTGGCAAAGGCAAGGTACGCATCAACCTTGCCGGCTGTCTTGATCGTTGTTCCGAAGGCCCGGTGTTGGTCGTTTATCCGGACAATGTCTGGTACACATACATTGACAAGAACGACATCGATGAAATTATTTCTGAACACATTCAGAACGGTCGTGTTGTTGAGCGCCTGAAAATTTAACTCTCCATGGCCAGCCCCTTCCCTGTCAGTAAGTCGCTAATCAATGGTGCCGCAGGTGCGATTGAAATCGCGGCACATGTCAGCGAAGCGCAAATGCCAATCGCTGTCGCGGTTGTCGCACATCCGCATCCGCTGTTTGGCGGAACGATGGACAACAAGGTCGCCACGACATTGGCGCGCGCACTGTTCGACGCCGGTGCCGCCACCTATCGATTCAACTTTCGTGGCATCGGCAAGACGGAAGGGGTGCACGATGACGGTCGCGGTGAAACAGCCGACTTGCTGACGGTCGTCGCACATGCAAGCGCTGCGCACCCCGGTTTGCCATTGTGGCTGTCAGGATTTTCATTCGGCGCGGCCGTGACGCTTGCGGCGAGCGAGCAGTTGCATTGCCAGGAGATGGTTCTGGTGGCGCCCGGATTTTCGCGTATGTCGCACTGGCAGAATGTGAAGAGTGGAGGCGTGGCCCCAGAAACAACACTATTGATTCATGGCGAGAAAGATGAAACGGTGCCACTAATCGACTCACTAAACTGGGCCAGGCCGCGTGACATTGCCGTGGCGGTGGTGCCGGAAGCGGATCACTTTTTTCATCAACGCTTGCATATTTTGCGCCGCATCATCGGACGATGGATGGCGCAGCATGCCAGCGGTGCCACGGCCACCACCGCGTGAACAATGCAGCCTAAGCATGCTTAACGCGATTCCATTGTTCAGCTCTCTTACCGAAAAACAGCTCGCGAGTCTTGGTGCGCACGCTGCGTGGCGGGTGGTTGAAAAGGGCGGCGTCATTTTGCGGCAAGGCGAGTTGGCGGATTCTTTTTTTGTGATCGCATCGGGCCAGGTCAAGGTGTACATGACCGAAGGGGACCGCGAAGTTATTCTCAAAACCCTCTCTGCGGGCGAATTCTTCGGTGAGTTGCCGATGTTTGATCAGGAGCCGCGCAGTGCCAGCGTCGCGGCGTTGGAACGTTGTCATCTGCAAACACTCTCGTACAAGTCTTTTCAGCAGGCCATGGATGGTTCGGTCGATATTACCAAGCGCGTGCTGGAAACGTTGGCCAGACGCCTGCGCGATGCGGATCGAAAAATCAGTACGCTGGCGCTGATGAATATTTCGTCTCGCGTTTCGCGAACCTTGCTGGAGCTGGCTATCGTGTCAAATGGCCGAAAAGTCGTTGGCGAGCCATTCACTCAGAAAGACCTCGCCGGCATGGTAGGGGCGTCGCGAGAAATGGTGAATCGCACCCTGCATGACTTGATGCAGCAGGGCTATATCGACGTGCAGCGAAAATCGATCACCATCCTCGACGAGAACCTGCCGATTCACTATTAGCGACAATCATGTTGCATGAAATAAAAACGGCTTCCACACAATATTGCGGGAAGCCGTCTTGATGCTGCAAATGCTAAAAATAATTATCTAGCTCATGCGTCGCTGGAGTTCGGCATCCACTGCGCCGAGGAATTCTTCGGTAGTCAGGTAAGGATGGTCGGGGCGGATCAGGATCGCCAGGTCTTTGGTCATCTTGCCGGACTCAACGACATCCACACATATTTTTTCGAGCGTTTCGGCAAACTTGATCACGTCAGGCGTGCCATCCATCTTGCCGCGGAAAATCAGGCCGCGCGTCCAGGCGTAGATTGATGCGATCGGGTTTGTAGAGGTCGGTTTACCCTGCTGATGCATGCGGTAATGGCGCGTCACGGTGCCATGTGCGGCTTCGGCTTCAACAGTTTTTCCATCGGGCGACATCAACACCGATGTCATCAGGCCCAGCGAGCCGTAGCCTTGCGCGACCGTGTCGGACTGCACGTCGCCATCATAATTTTTACATGCCCATAGATAGCCGCCGCTCCATTTCAAATTGGAAGCGACCATGTCGTCAATGAGACGGTGTTCGTAAGTCAGCTTGGCAGCGTCATACTTGGCTGCAAACTCAGCGTCGTAAATTTCCTGGAAAATATTTTTGAATCGTCCGTCATACACTTTCAGGATGGTATTTTTCGTTGAAAGGTATACGGCATAATTGCGCTCCAGGCCGTAGTTAAAGCATGCGCGAGCAAATCCTTTTATGGAGTCGTCAAGGTTGTACATGGCCAGCGCAATACCGGCACCGGGTGACTTGAATACTTCGCGTTCAATTGGCGCGCCGCCGTCGGTGGGCTTAAACGTCATTGTCAGCGTGCCCGCACCGGGAAACTGAAAATCAGTGGCACGGTATTGATCGCCAAAACCGTGACGGGCCACCACTACCGGCTTGTCCCAATGGCTCACCAGACGTGGCACGTTTTTGCAGATGATTGGTTCGCGGAAAATCGTGCCGTCGAGAATATTGCGGATCGTGCCGTTTGGGCTCTTCCACATTTGCTTCAGATTGAACTCCTTGACGCGCGCCTCATCAGGCGTGATGGTGGCGCATTTCACGGCGACCCCGTATTGCTTGGTCGCCATGGCAGATTCCACTGTCACTTTGTCGTCGGTCGCATCGCGATGCTCCATCCCAAGATCGAAGTATTTGAGATCAACATCGAGATACGGCAGGATGAGTTTTTCACGAATCATCTGCCAGATGATGCGGGTCATCTCGTCGCCATCCATTTCAACGATGGGGTTTTTGACTTTGATTTTGGCCATGGGAATTCCTGCAAAAAGGTGGATGAGGGAAATCTTGCCAAGGCGTTGGGTGGCCGTTGACGACTGCGAAACAAGCAATGAATTATAACAAAGCAACGGGCGAAGACTTGGTCGCTGGTGGCGACGCTACGAACACATCTGCGTCAAAACTATCTTGACGCCTTGGTGCCATCTTGGCGCAACTATGCGCCGTAACCTTCCGGGTTACCGCTCTGCCAGCGCCATGCATCAGCACACATTTCACTGAGCCCGCGCTTAGCCCGCCAACCGATCAATTTCGCTGCGAGCGCAGGATCGGCAAAGCACTCGGCGATGTCACCGGCGCGGCGCGGCGCAAATTTATAGGCCACGGGCCGACCGCTTGCCGTTTCAAAGGCGCGAATCACATCGAGCACTGAATAGCCGTTGCCGGTGCCGAGGTTAATTGTCAACAGCCCACCGTCAGCCTTTAGTGCATCGAGAGCCTTGAGGTGACCAAGGGCCAGATCGACGACATGAATGTAGTCGCGCACGCCGGTGCCATCAGGGGTTGGATAGTCCTTGCCGTAAACCGCGAGTGAAGCCAATCTGCCGATGGCAACGCGGGCAACAATTGGCATCAGATTATTTGGCAGACCATTCGGGTCTTCACCGATAAGGCCACTCACGTGAGCACCTACAGGATTGAAATAGCGCAATAGCGCGATGCGCCAACTATTATCGGCGCGGTATAGATCACGCAGCATTTCCTCGATCATCAACTTGCTGCGGCCGTATGGATTGGTCGCGGAAAGTGGAAAATCTTCGCGGATTGGCACAGACTGGGGGTCCCCATAGACCGTCGCCGATGAACTAAACACCAGCGTCTTGACGCCTGCCGCGGCCATCACTTCGAACAAAACCAGACTGCCGGTAACGTTGTTGTCATAGTATTCAAGCGGCTTTGCTACTGACTCACCGACGGCCTTGAGACCGGCAAAGTGAATGACGGCAGCAATTTCATGGGCCCGAAAAATCCGCTGCAATCCTTCCCGATCTCTGACATCAATCTGGTAGAACGTCATCGCTTTGCCACTGATACGCTCCACGCGCCGCAATGCTTCCTGCTTGCTGTTGCTGAGGTTATCTGCCACCACAATCTCGTACCCGGCCAACAGAAGTTCGACGAGGGTATGCGATCCGATGTAACCGGCACCGCCGGTAATAAGAATTGTGTTCGTCATTTGAAGGCCTGAATTAGCGCTGGTTGCCTTGATCGGGGTGGGACGCTGTGATGCTTGGACCAGAAACTCCACCACACACGATGGCATCGATGAAGGAACGCAAAGGCGAAATGTAGTTTTTAGCTAATCCGGATAAATTGACTTGCTCTTCGTTGGGATTATCAGCGCAATATGTCCGGCAAATAGCCGCTAAGTTGCGTAAGAAACGGGCAATAACACATTGAAAAGATAGTAACATGTGAAAGTGATAGCATTTTTGCGTATTGACTTCAATTTAATATCAGCGCGGCGTAGCCGGAAATGTTGTCGGACCGATCCAACAGGGAGGAAATATGCAAATACGTCGATTGGATTACACCATTCGCATGGTCTTCGCGATTCTGATTGCGGCATTTTTGGCCGGCTGTAGTTCGATACCGCAAGCCCCTGCGCTGGCGGCATCGCCCGATTATAAGTACCTCATCGGACCAGGCGACACGATCAGCATCGTTGTATGGCGAAATCCTGAATTGTCGATGGTAGTACCGGTGCGACCCGATGGGAGAATTGCCGCACCGTTGGTCGAGGACCTACTCGCACTGGGAAAAGACGCAACCACTTTGGGTCGGGATATCGAACAAGCGCTTTCGAAAGTTATTCGCGATCCAGTTGTCACAGTAGTAGTTACAAATTTTATTGGTCCATATAGCGAGCAGATTCGGGTGGTGGGCGAAGCGACAAGACCGCAGATACTCTCGTACAGGCAAAAGATGACACTGCTTGACGTCATGATTGCCGTCGGCGGAATTACTGACTTCGCCGACGGCAATGGTGCCCGACTGCTTCGAACTGCAGAAGGGAACAAACAGTATCGGGTCAGAATCAAAGACCTTGTCAAGCGCGGTGATGTTTCGGCCAATGTCGAAATGAAGCCCGGCGACGTCTTGATCATTCCGCAAAGCTGGTTTTAGCAGCTCTTGCTTTCGGTAGTGTCGTTAATAAATTTGCGGCTGTTGCCGCCCTCTGAATCCAAACGGGTGTGAGATGGATGAAATACTTCGTCAGGCAATAATTACCCTTAGGGGTATGTGGCATTACCGGTGGCTCGGACTTGCAACAGCTTGGGCAGTCGGCGCAATTGGCGTCACTTTTGTCTTACTGACCCCGGACAAGTACGAGGCTTCGGCACGTATTTATGTCAATACCGCCTCGATCCTGAAGCCTTTGATGACGGGCATGACGGTGCAGCCAAATGACGCCGACCAAATCGCAGCATTGAGCCGTTTGGTCGTTAGTCGGCCGAATGTAGAAAAACTTGTGCAAACCGTCGGCCTTGATGCGGGAACCCAGTCAAAGGCTGAGTACGAAAAGGTTGTGGACAACGTTACCAAATCACTTGGAATCAGCGGGAGCGTCAAAGACAATTTGTACACGTTGAGCTTTCGGGACGTCCAACCTGAACGTGCAAAACGGGCGGTGCAGAGCCTGACATCGATGTTTATCGAGTCTGGCCAAGGTGGCAAAAGTAACGATACCGATGCGGCGAAAAAATTTGTTGAAGAACAAATCGTGATCTACGAGAAAAAGCTTCAGGATGCGGAGGCGCGATTGAAAGAATTCAAGATCCGCAATTTGGGTATGACTCCAGGCGAAGGGGCTGGATTTTTTACACGTATGTCTGAGACAAGCTCGCAGTTGACCCAAGCGCAGCTTTTGCTGCGTGAAGCAGAAAACTCCCGCGACGCCTACAAACGTGGGCTGGCGAGCGAGGAAACTAATGCTGCATCTGGAACGGCGGTCGTGGGTGCAAACACCACGGAGATCGACGGGAGAATTGATTTTCTGAAGCGCAGTCTTGATGGGATGCTGTTGAAATTTACCGAGAGTCACCCCGACGTAATTGGTACCCAAAGAGCGATAAAAGAGCTGGAAGAACAAAAGCGACAACTGGTTATCGCGCGCAAGAATGACCGCGCGCCACCGGTACAACTGGCCCCAGGTGGCGTGCTTGCTTCAGAGCAATTGAAGGTATCTCTTGCGCAGTCGGAAGCATCGGTTGCGTCTTTGCGCGCACGCGTAGGCGAGTATTCTGCCCGCTACAACGAACTCAAAGCATCAGCAACTCGGGTGCCGCAGTTGGAAGCAGAGTTTGTTCAACTCAATCGTGATTACGATGTTAATAAGAAGAATTACGAAAGTCTCATCACGCGCCGTGAGTCAGTGAGCATGTCCGGGGATATGCAGTCAGTTTCAGGTGTTGCCGACTTTCGACTGATTGATCCACCGAGGGTGTCTCCTGCACCAGTTGCCCCCAATCGCCGATTGCTTTTTCCGTTGACGCTTCTGATTGCCTTAGGCGCGGGATTGGCCATCACTTTTGTAGCGCGAGAAATCCGTCCAGCATTTTATGATGGCAGGTCACTCGGGGAGGCAACTGGTCTGCCGATTCTGGGTACAGTCTCATCCGTCATGAATGAACCAAAATTGCGCCAGAGGAATCGACGCATGTTTCAGTTTCTTGCCGGCGTTGGTACACTCCTTGGAGCGTATATAGCTGGTTTTCTGGCGCTAACACTGTTGGCCGCGCGAGGCGCGTAAGGATTCCCAATGAGTGTGATAGAGCAAGCGGCGAAGCGACTAGAAGAATTACGTCGCGCTGGAGTTGATATTCCGACGGCCCCAGAGCACAACGGGCTCCGGGGCCGCAGCAACAATGCCGGTGAGACGGCGGTTTTGCTGGCAGCATCTCGGGCCATGGAAATGCCGCCCGGTGTTGGCGCAAGCAGTTTTTCGAGTATCCCCTCACCCTCGTCGCCTTACTTTGAAATTGATCTTGCGAAACTAGCGCGGGACGGTTTCGTGACCCCAGATATTCTTCGATCACGGATCGCTGATGAATTTCGCATCGTTAAGCGCCCACTCATTGCGAATGCTACGGGCAAGCGAGTGGTACCGATCAAAAACGGTAATTTGATTATGGTCACAAGTGCGGTGCCTGGTGAGGGCAAGACATTCTCGGCGGTTAACTTGGCAATGAGCCTCGCGATGGAACTGGACCAGAGGGTGCTGTTAGTCGATGCTGATGTGGCCCGACCTTCGCTTCCGCGTGTACTGGGGTTACCTTCGGGCGCAGGGCTGCTCGACGTATTGCAAAGCAAATCGGTAGAACTTGGTGCAACGTTGATCAGGACGAACGTTGAAAAATTGACCATCCTGACGAGCGGAGCCCAAAACACGCAAGCAACCGAATTGTTAGCAAGCGATGCAATGGTGCAGCTACTAAACGAACTGGCTACCCGCTATTCCGATCGAATCGTCATATTTGACTCTCCTCCACTTCTTGCGACAACTGAGTCCCGCGTCTTGGCTACGCACATGGGTCAAATCGTGTTCGTGGTACAGGCTGAATCAACTCTCCAGAGTGATGTCAAAAAGGCCTTGGCGGCAATTGAGGCTTGTCCCATTAAGTTGATTTTGCTCAATCAAGCACGGACCGTCGCGCAGGGTGCGTATGGATATGGTTACGCTTACAGCTAGCGTGTTGCGATGAAACGATTTTCAGACCAGAGCGTTTGCGCATTGCCGACGCGAGGGGTGCGTGTATTAGTGGCATTTGCGACGACAGTTGCATCGACACTTGTCTGTGCCCAATCATCACCTGCATTCCCACCGAGCAGCGGTGACGCCGCGCCTCCAATCATGACATGGCGTATTACACCTGAAATAACGGTGAGTGAAAGTTATACCGACAACGCCGCACTTGTTCCATCGTTAGAGGCGAAAAAAAGCTGGGTGACTGAAACCACGCCAAGCCTCAGAGTTGAACAAACAGGCGTACGGACAAAGTTTTTTTTTGATTTTCGGTTATCTGACTTTCGCTATACCAGTTTTTCGGCCCTCAACAATAGCCAGAGGCTCTTGACTTCATACGCGACAGTTGAAGCACTGGACAATTGGTTTTTTGTCGACGCGAGCGCAAACATTACCCAACAAAACCGATCGGCCTTCAGCATTGCCGCAGCACCAAACGTTAGCGGCCCAAACGGCAACAGAGTTGAAACTGCGACGAACCAGCTTTCTCCGTATATTCGTGGCAGGCTAGCTGGCGTCGCGACTTACCAACTGCGCGTCGTTGCTGCGGATATTCGATCAAACGACATCGCGCTGCCTGATACAAAGGGCACCCAATGGACCGGCTTCATCAAGAACGATCGCGCAACATCTGGCCTGGGTTGGTCGATAGATGGAAACGCGTTAAGCTTTCGCAATCAGGTTGTGGGCAGGTCCCACGACGCTCGCATCAGAGGCTCTCTGTCTTACGAGATTGGCCCTCAAATTCATGCGTCAGCAATAATCGGGCGTGAAGCGACAAATTTTTCTACGTCCGGCAGTACTGGTTCAAACACATCAGGTATTGGGTTGGAGTGGTCGCCAGACATTCGGACACAGTTCGCGGCAGTAAAAGAAAGACGTTTTTTTGGCGACAGTCACAGCATAAGTGTCAGCCACCGCACGCCGCTGAGTATTTGGAAAATCACCAGCAATAGGGATGTCACGGCACTATCAGGACAGTTGACCGCGTCGGGTCCGGGCTCCACAGCGGGTTTGTTGTCCGATCTGTTGGCGGCGTCCATCCCAGATCCGGTTGCCCGTGAAGCGGCGGTTCGCCAACGACTTGAGGACTCAGGGATATCCGCCAGCTCGGCATCCGGCGGTGGATTTGCCACCGGACGCCCATTTCTCATTCGCAGTGATGAAGCATCAGTCGCAATGCGCGGCGTGCTTAACACGATTACTATTTCCGTGACGAGGCGGGATCAACGGGGCCTCGGCCCCAACATTGGCGGTAACGACAGCTTTGCATTGAGCAACGAAATTCGACAGCAAGGTTTCAATCTGAATTGGGCTTACAGATTGTCCCCACTATCAACTTTTTCGCTTGTTGCGACTTCACTACGCGCCGAGGGGTTATCAGCAATTGCATTGGAATCCAGACAGCGTTCGCTTAACTTACTTTTTTCCACACGCTTGAGTCCGGATACATTTTTCACTTTTGGTGCAAGGCGCGTTCAATTCGACAATTTGTTGAACACGGGTTATAGGGAAAACGCAATTTTGGCGTCCGTTTCATTCCGATACTGACAGGCAACGCAACTATGTACGAATCGTTTTATGGGCTGAGTAAGAAGCCTTTTCAACTCAACCCGGACCCATCATTCTATTTTGGTAGCCGACAGCATCGGCGTGCGATGGGCTATCTTGAATATGGCCTGCACCAGAACGAAGGATTTATCGTCATCACGGGTGAAGTCGGCGCCGGCAAAACCACACTTGTGCGGAGCCTTTTTAACAAACTGGATCCGGAACAAGTCGTAGCGGCAAATCTGGTAAGTACGCAATTGGATGCTGACGACACGCTTCGTGTGGTTGCTTCCGCGTTTGGTATTCCCACCAAAGAGTCGGACAAATCCAATGTGTTGCTCTCGCTCGAGGCGTTCCTGGTTTCCGTTGCCAAACAAGGTAAACGATGCCTGCTGGTCGTCGACGAAGCACAGAACCTTACACCACGCGCTGTTGAAGAATTGCGTATGTTGTCGAATTTTCAGTTGGAGACGCACGCACTCTTACAGAGCTTTCTCATCGGACAGCCCGAGTTTCGTCATATCTTGCAGAGTCCTCAAATGCAGCAATTGCGCCAACGGGTAATAGCTGCGTGCCACATTGGCCCGATGGATGCAGAAGAAACTCAAGGGTATGTAGAACATCGCCTTAAATGCGTGGGCTGGAAAGATTCGCCCCAGTTTGAACCGCAGGCCTATCAGGCGATTTTTGAGGCGAGCGGTGGGATACCGAGACGGATCAATGCCGTCTGTGATCGCTTGCTGCTGGCAGGGTTTCTTGCCGAGAAGCGCGTATTCACGCGTGAGGACGTAGACGAAGTCGCGGCAGAGTTAAGTAGTGAGACTCTCGCACCAAAATCCCCTAAGGACCGTGGAGATCACACAGACACGGCAGCCAGCCGAAATTATCCAATTGGCGGCGATCATCATCTGGCAACCGTGGGCAATAGTGAAGATTTGCAAGACGCACATCAAATGGCGTTTAGCCTGAGTCGCAATGATTTGGCAGCACGCTGGGTGCGCGTCGAAGAGAGCATGTTGAGGCTTGAACGAACCATGGTGCGACTTGAACGAAGCCATTCTGCCTCGTTGGACCTACTGGTCCGCCTGATTGATCGGCTGCCATCTCGCGACGCGGACGAAAACAAGCCGCGGTAAAGCGCTGTGTAGTTTATGGCTGCCTCTGCGACAAGTGGTTGCACTCCATCGGGGCATCAAGGATGCGCCACAGTATTTTGGGCGTTTTCACCATATTGCTGAACCAAGATAGCAGCAAGACGTACAACTAATTCTTTGCGTGCCTTGGATTGCGTAAAGGTGTGATCCGCATCTGAAATCAACTCTAAGCGAATTTTGCCCATCTTCTGTGCGTTCGACGCCGTTCGGCGTGCTCCAGTGATAAGGATATCGTGGCCCGGATCGCCATCGGCAATGATCATTGTGAGCAGAGTCCGCTTGGCAAATAATCGCCTAAGATTCTGTGAAAGTTGCGGACCAGTGTCGGGACTGAGCGTCTCCCGAAGCGCGTCGTAATAGGATTTACCCATGGCTCCAAAATGCGACAGTACGACGCGAAAAAGATGACGGACATTTACTTTTCCCCGAATCAATTTTCGCCAACTGTCTGGATTTCGAGCGGATTTCTTGTAGTGCAATGCATCCTGAAATTGGCGGGTCGTCTCCAAGCTCATTCCTTCCACCCAATAAAACGTTAGCGGATTGATGAGGACCAGCTCTGGAATCACGTCTTGCTCAACGGCCAGCCCTGTGTGAAACGCGGTATGGGCACCTGAGCACAAGCCAATCGCAATGAAGCGCGAGTAGCCAAATTCTTCCCTCAAATAGTCGAGTGCTGCCTTGGCATCGACGACCGCAGTATCGGGATACGGATGATTCTCTCGGGCCATGACTGCCCTGTGCACACTGTCGCCAATTCCGTCAAGATCAAACCGAAAACAAGCGAAACCTAAAGCAGCCAGATTACGAGCCAATGTCACGTAAAGACGATTGGGGCCAACGTGATGTACGGCTCCCGCATTGAAGAAAATAATTGCAGGGTAGCTTGACGCATCCGCGGCACGACTCAGCACCCCAAAGAGATGTTTGTCCTCACCAAACCAACAAAATTGCTCCTCAATAATTGCGGTAGCGTTGTGTTCATCGCGAAACGACAGCTTGATCATGTCATTCGGCTGCGCGGCATGCGCAGAGGGTGTTTGCAACAAAGGCGCGCTGTGGGTTGAAACCCATTCGACGATGGTTGAAAACGCTGCGTCTGGCACCGCCGTAAATTGGGGCTCTGCCATCATCGCCGTGTAACCAGCCACACTAGTCTGATCGCAGGATACCCCTGTAGAAGTGAGGTGCGTGTAGAGCCCAGGATCTGAAGACAGATCATCTCGGTCAAGGAGTAGCGCGCGTCCGGACACGTTCAAGGTGAGGTCCAACAAATCGACATTTCGAAGTGCGGCCATGGTCTCAAAGGACATCACGAATCCAGCGCTTTCCAAACTGCCATCGGTGGCAGGTATGAACCCGTCCGCTGCTGATGCGATTGCGTGAAGTTCGCGAAGGTAGCGGCGACCGCTCACACAGGGGTTCCAAAGCACCAGAAAATCGACCTCGATCTCGCTCGCTACCAGCGCCGCGAGGGTCGCACCTAGCCGAACACCCAAAAGACAGATGCGCTTGCGTCCACTACGTTCACGTAGATACTGCATCGCTACTTTGATATTGTCTTGCCAGCATTGCCAGCGGTCCGCATCCAGATCTGTACCAGGCGAATCTCCTATGCCATGGTAATCAAATCGAATGGTGGGCATCCCGCGTTGCGCGAGCCGATCCGCCAAATGGCGTATCGAGCGGTGACTATGTACATATTCATAACCGATTGGGCTACAGATTACGACTGCACAGTCCCTTTGCATCGCAACGGCGGCGGTGTGGACCCAGCCAAAAAAAGGATTCTCCCCGTCCTCAAAGTAAACGGGGTCGCGATTAACTTGAGAACAAACACCATCAGGTGATCCGGGAGTCATCGTACATTCAACGTCATTGAGATGCGTTGAATTCCGCGCCTGAGTGCCGTTGCGCGCGCACAGTAATCGATTCAACAAAATTCAGCGCTTCAAAATGCGCTTTAAACGTTGTGCTGTGATGATCCAATATGGAAAACACAATTTTCTTTTTCTGGTTGGGAACAAGATGGAAGTAATTGTCATCAGGCACAAAACCCTTGCACGATATGCACACCGCTTGCAGGAAAATGTCACTCGATAGCGTCACCACCACGTTCCCATCAGGGTGCCAAACTGCATCGGACTTGATCGCTGCTGTCTGCTGTGGCAAGTGATCGAGGCCGAAAGGAAAATAAAAATCTTCGCTCAACAAAAGCCCTGTATCGCTTCGCTTTAAACGAACTGTAATTAAGTCGTGTTTGGGCGGCCCAAACCGATATGCCCCTGTACTGTCAGAGAAATAGCCTAATAATGCATCCGCATGCAGGGTAACCGCGCCACGACCGGGAACTCTCACGGAAGTTTGCGCTGATGCAATGTTGATTCGACCAGCTTGATAAATTTCAAGTTCGAGATGTGCGTCGAGCATTTCTGAGTTTTCATTGACAACATGGATGTCCAATCCATCGAGACCCTCGTCAGTCAGGAGCACAGCTTGATTGGCCCATGCGCGCTTCAGATACCAGAAAGTTGCCTTGGGTCTTCCGGTGCTATCAACAATTCCCCAGCCCGCGCCAGGCCAAAGATCTCTAAAAAACCAAACGAGCGCGCCCTTGCACGGGCTGGCAGGATTACGCCATTCTGCGAATACGCGTTGCATGAGTTCGCCGGTAACGATTCTCGACATGGCGTAGTAACGCTCAATGTCCTGACTACGAATCGCAATCGGGTCCTTCTTAAACAGAAGCGCAAAGTAGTGGTCACGAATATCTTCAAAATCCCAGCCCGCTCCGTTGTCGCGCGGCTGACGTGCTTTCCAGCGGGGGTGATGAGGTGCAGGCGTCTTTCCATCGAGTAGCAGTGCTACCGTCTCGATATCCGGGACGTTGGAAAAACCCAAGCATTCGGTGGTGAATTTTACGCGCGCGGCCCTTGCATCTTCGAGCGGTCGCCGATATGCACCGACGCCGTAATAATGCGAAATGCCAGTTGCAACGTGAAATGGCAGCGCTCCGCCCCATGGCGTTGATGGGAAATAGGGTATCTCCGGATGCCACTGCGAACAGTATTCAGGGAGACTTTCAGCGAAAAAATTATTGGTCCAATCGGCTGCGGGCAGTCCGAGCATCGCTGCTTGCTGGGCGATTTCGCTACCGCCACAATAAGCTGCGATAGAGACATGCCGTTGCAACCGGCTGAGCTGATATTGAACTTCTGCTTCGATCTCACCACGAAATTGCTCATCATTGACTGGGTAATCCATGTTGGCAAACATGAAATCCTGCCAGACGAGAATGCCAAGCTCATCGCAGAGCTCATAAAAGCATGTCGACTCATAGACCATCGTCCCGCCGACACGCAGCATATTTAACCCCGCATCACGCGCCAGTTCCAGCGTTTGGCGCAGTTCGGATGGGTCTCCACGCAGCGTAAGGAAGTCGGTTGTGGTCCAACAGGCACCACGACAAAAGACGGGCACGCCATTGATAATAAACTGAACGCGACCATCGGCTTGATCGACAACAAGCTCCTTGAACCCAATGGAACCCTGCTCTATACAAAACCATTCGCCCTCTATACAAAGTTCAAGTTGCCAAGGAACAAGTTGTGGCACGCCGTGCGTGTGCGGCCACCACAAAGGAACCTCTGGCAGAGTCACGTCGCCCTCTACTGTCGTGGCATCACCGACGCTGATGTTCAGTGGGTGAACGTCATGGCCCAAGCGTATGCGTGCACTGCTCAAAGTTTGATCCGTCAAAACGGATACGATGGCGTGCAGCTTTACATGACCGACGGTTCCGTATGCACTGGTTTGTAGAATAATTTGGGAGACATCAACCCCTTTTGCGCACTCGAGCACCACAGGCCCCCACGGACCTACCGGCGTAATCGGCGGCGTCCACCCAGGGATGCGCCCCAAAAGAGTGGTTCTAAACCAGCGCAAATTTTGCTGATCGACGAGCGCAGTTTTCCATCGCGGACGTGGTCGTTTTTCCGCCATAGCCGCGTTCAGTGACTGAAACAAGATCATCAACTGATTGTTGGCACCTAACACTCCGGTTATATCGACCCGCTGCCCGACAAACATGTTGTTCGAGCTAAGAATAAGTGTGCCGTTCAACCAAACCTTGGCCAATGTCGCAAGGCCTTCGAAACATAATCGATAAAGTGTATTTGGAGTCTTCGCGGGGCCCTCGAAATTCAATCGGTACCACCAATCATCCGCGTCGTAATTTCCAATCGCGTCGATATTCTTATGCATTGAACCAGCAACGGTTCCGGGAACGTTGGCGTCAAGCCAATTTGCCGGAAACGCGGCCAATTGTTCTGGTGAAACGCAAATACCTGGGGACATACGTATCAACTGCCAGCCATCTTCTAGCGCGATGGTCGTGAGGTTTTTTGCAGGGATACCAGACAGGGGCAGAGGTGTCATGGAGTTAAATGTTAGCCGTGTTGGCGACGCAACGCCGTGATGCCCAGTTCCCAATGCGCTGCCATCGCGTCAAGCGGCGAGAGATCCAGCGGTTTTTGTCGTGCCATCGAACGTGCGAGCTGAAACTGAAACGTCTTCGCCGTTTGGGAAATTTTTTGGAACGCCAACAGAGAGGACTCTAATTCGTTCACACCCTGTTGGCCAAGCCAGCGTAAATAAGTTTCACTCAGTTCAAAGCAGGCTCCATATTGACGCAATGTCGCAAAAGAATACGCATGGAAACTTTCCATGTCCGCACTCATAAGCCATTCCAGATCCTGTGCGAAACGAGCCTTGAACTGCACAAACGGGTTATCGCGCGGCACGCGTGCCAAATGTTTCTTCAATCGGGAAAGTGATACTTCGACCAATTGGCCTGCATTCAGCGCCTCAAAAGCGGGCTGGGTTTTCACGTATTCAATGTAGGGCGGTAGCATACGTTCATGGACCAAACCTTGCAGCTGAAACACATCTGAAAAATCGGCACCTTTAAGCGTGTAATACCCTTGATTGTGAAAATAGCCGAGGTGGCGGCGTTCTATATCAATCTCGTTGATCGCGACTGTTGATTTTACGTGCGCGCGCTTATATGCGCTTCCAGCGGTATCTGGCAGGAAGTAGGAATCAAGCTCAACAAGCACAGGCCGACCTGCTGCGACCTGCTCGGAGATGTGATCAACGAGTGGGCGCCAGACTGCCAGCTCCTGTATGTCCAAACCATAGAGAGCGAGCAGGTCGGCATCTGGAAATTTGAAAAACGTCCATTGATCAAACTCAAAATCAATTGTGAATGTGAACGCTAGTGCCGCGATAGGTTCACGCCCCAAGCCATGCAGGAGCTCAATCACCACATCGCTATAACAATTGGTTTCTGCCCAAGCACGGTTTTCGCCGTGTATCAGATGGCGCTTGTAGGTCGATGGATCGAGTGCTGCAATGCGCTTCATTCAAAGTTCATCGATATTGGCATTGATCGCGGCGCAGTTGTTCAGACCTGACGCAAGATCCTGCCTGCGCATGACAATTAGCCGTCCCGCTGGCCGACTTGCATCGTGGCACTTTGCCCCAGGATACGATCATTGTTGACCATCACCATCGCGCCATGGGCATCGCGCAAATGCCTGCCAAGACTCAACTTGGAATCATTCTTGTAACCAGCGATTCCACAAATGAGCATTGCGCGACTAACAATATCGATAACCAATTGCGAGCAACTGATTTTCAGATTATTGATCTTGATGGCAAAACCGAAATGTGAAAAAGATTCCGACACATCTTCAATGAGCAATTTCTCGTAGTCCGCAACGGTGAGATGCACACTGCTTCGCATCGAAAAAAGCACGATATCAGCCTCTGCGAGCCGGGTCGCCGATATCGGTATCACGCCTGGGGTTTTGCGCGCCTCGGCACGAACTGCCGTTCGCGCCCGATTAAGCGCATCGGTTGCGATGCCCAACCACAGCGAGCCCCAAACACTATGCGCAAAAGGATGCATGGTTTTACTGTGGATGGCCGCATATGGGCCAGGCAGAATTTGTTCAACGCTTCCAGCTGATGTCAGCACAAACCCCAAGCTGCAGGTACCCCGAAAGCCGAGGGTGTCCCAGCCGGAAAGTTGCTTCAGGGTGTAATCCTGTTTTCGAACCAACACCTGAACCTGATCGCTGCGCGATGCCTCTTCTGACTTTCTGCAAGTGACAAGAATTGCGTCCGCCGATGCTCCATAAGAGATAACCGGTGTTTGCTTCTCAAGCGTAAAACGGTCGCCTTCGATTTTCACTGCGCAAATGCTGGAGCGAACATCACCACCAATCCCCAATTCAGTCGTAGCAGACGCAAGCAGATACTGCTTGCTCACCATGTCGCGAGCGTAATCCCTGAAGAATGTAGAGCCAAGCGCATGATGGACAATGCAACCAACCTGAATCTGGTGCATTGCAAAAACCATGGCGGTCGATGCGCAATACTGGCCCAGTGCCTCACAAATCTTCGATAGCTCGGTGATGCTAAGTCCCATGCCACCATATTCGACTGGGATGTAAGCGCTCAGGAATTTCTCACCACGCAAGGCCGCAAAAGACTCTTCAGGGAAACGCGCTGCGCGGTCCACATCGTCCGCATGCGGCGCAATAATTTCGCGTCCGATTGCATGGATTCGACCTAATAGGGCAGGAAAATCATTTGATTGCGGTAACGAATCTGGCATGGCGCTCTCCGTACGATTTTGGTCTTGCATGTTCTTACCGGCCAACCAAATCTTCAATTGCCTCTGACAATGACCTGATCGATCCAAAAGTTTTTCGACCGAGCATTGCGTCGGTGAATTCAACGTCGAAATGGTCCTCCAAGGCAAGCATGAGATTCACGGTCGTAAGCGACGTCAATCCCGCACTGTAAAGATCACCGTCATCCGCCAACTCATTGACGTTTACCGATAAACGTCCGTGTTCCGCGACGATGGCGCGGATTTGTTCAGCATGCATAGTGAGTATTTCTAGTCTGTTTTAATTGTGCGCAACAGCTACGATGCGCGCTGTCATGCCCATATTTAACCGCATTGCCAGACCAGAGGCAACAGCGACTTTATACTTTTGCGCCCATCCGAGCTAGAAGAAAAATCAGCTGCCGACAATTCCACCAGTCAAGCGAAACGCTAGGCATCCAAGTCTGCACAGGTAATATACATCTGCGACTCTCTCAGCATTGCAGAGGACTGATCGGTGTGCACTCCGTAAAGTGGACTTTGGGCGCGTGCTGTCAAACCAGCGTTGTTCAGTTCCTGGTGCACACGCTCAGCGCCAAAAAACTCAACGGAAAGACTTGCGCAGCCTTTGTGAAACGCCTCTCGGGCGAGCTCGCACCAGAGACGTTCCGAGATGCCAGCGACGTTTGAGTCAACCAGAAAGTCGCGCACGTGTAACGTTTGCTGCTCAAATTCACAGACAGCGTACCCAATGAGACGTTGATCCAGAGTCGACACGAGGGTAAAAAACGTATTTGTCGCCAGCGGACAATCAACGAATCGCCAACTCAAATATTGTTCATCGCGTACGCCCATTAGCTGATCGGGTTTGCCGCTTCGCGCCCAAAGATCATTAAAACGAGCGTCGGGACGATCTTGCCATTGCACGGCGTAGCCACGCGTTGGTGCGCAACGGAGCATGAGCGCAGCCAGACGGGTTAAGTCAATGATCGGACCGACAATGCGGCTCATCCATCCGGGAAAGTGACGAGTCAAGTAGCCGGCAGAACGCAACACACGAACATAGCGTCCCATCTGTCCAATGCATTGATACCCCACGCGACGAAATACCGCTGTCGCCTTAGGGTTGGGCAACCCCCAGACTATGCGGTGTATTTGAAGCGCATGTCTTTGCATTTCCTTTTGCAGAATTTGTGCAGGAAAAAACGTTCGATGTTCAGGCCTGACAACAAAATCCACAAGCACGCCGGTCAAAAACGAGGTGTCATTGAACCGCATCCGTCTGGGTGCGACGGATGCGGCACCTACTGCGTCAACTTCGCTGTTGTGATGTAGAAATATTACGTTTGGCGGTCCATCCGGGTTGAGCCGATAGTACCAATCAAATTTTGATTCGTAAGAGTTGGAAGTAACGAGCCCTGTTCGCCAAAGCGAACAAATTTTTACCTCTTCCTCCAACACATCGGCAACGGTAACGGTGTACTCCCGCTCGTCGCCGACGAGCGCTTTGGCCTCCGTTACGGCGCCACTGGGAATTGCCTCATCGCCCGCATTTGAACTCATGTCTATTCGGGACCCGGTGACGCTTGGACGGTCAAGCAGATAACTCTGTCACCGGCTCAACCAAAGCCGCTGCAGCGTGAAGGTACCGGGTCGCGACCCGCTTGGCGACGATGTCGTTGTAAATAAAGGTCGCGCGACTGACTGGAATTTCCAGGTAGGCGGCTAATTCTTCTACCGGCACGCCGTGATTGAAAGACCACAGTGCGACATCCATGTCATCGTAGGCCAGCGCAAAATAGAACTCATCCTGTCCTTGCTGCAAACTATATGTATCCGTGGAAGGCGCTGCGCTACAAATTTCGTCGGGGATACCCAAGTACCGGGCCAGTGAATAAACCTGCGACTTGTATAAGTGCGCGATGGGTTTCAAGTCGGCGGCACCATCACCGTTTTTGACGAAAAACCCCTGATCGTATTCCAACCGGTTAGGCGTGCCGATGACGGCGTAGTTCAGTCGATCCGCATGGAAATATTCAATCGTTTTTCGCACACGCTGTTTGAAATTAGTGGCCGCGACAATTTGCAGGTATTCGGTGGGTCGCAAGCGCTTCTCAGACAGCGTACCCGCAGGCGATTGCACCACCAACTTGAAGTAATTGAATGTCCCGTCCAAACCACCACAAATCGCAATCTTGCTTTTCCAGTCCGGCCCAAAATCAGCAAACACTGCGCGTATGGCTTCATCTCGCCAGCGATAACAGCCAAGCGCGGATAACGTTGGCGCGATATCCTCGACTGCGAATGCAAATCCAAACTGTTCTGCAACCATTCTTCCGCGTGTGAGGCTGCTGGGCGAGGAATCCGTTTCCGGCAGCAGCAACCCGTAAACTTTTGTCTTGCCGAACGCACGCACCGCGAGTGCCGCGCACACCGCACTGTCGACACCACCAGAGATCGCGATTACAACGCCGCGGCGACGCAATTGACCACCAACAATCTCGACCATTCGCTGCGCAATTCGATTCGCTTCGGCCTCGCAATCGATGGCAAGCGTATCCCGATTGAGTGTGGGCGAATTCATTGTCTGTTGCCTATGCGGATTTTCAGTTTGTCGGCTCAGAGCCGTGCAAGTCCGGCATGTTTGCGCTCAATATAACGCTCGATGTTGAGCAAGCTATCAAAATTTTCCGGCAGCATCTCCGCATCGTCGACCTTTACGTCAAAGGTTTCTTCTATAAAAAGAATCAACTCGATAAAGCCGGTGGAATCCAGTATGTGGCCCTTCATGAATGAGGCATCGTCTGCGATGGCCGCCCCTGTGCTCATCATAAAGTTGTCCAAAATAAACTTGCGCGCCAAATTCTTGATGTCTTGCATGGAATCCTGAGCTGGAGTTGAGTTCGCGACATGACAAACTCAGATAAGTTGGCAAACTCTAGCACTGGTGCGGCTTCTGGACAATTTCTCGCCTACGATGCCCGCCAATACTGGTTCTATGGTTTTCTATCATAATTTTGCAGATTATTATATGAGTCCCGTCCGCTTGATTTTACCCGTATCAGTCTTGGGCAATTCCGCGACGAACTCCACATACTTGGGCGCCATGAAATTTTCCAGCCAAGTGAGACAGTGCCGAATCACATCGCGTTCAGTCAGTGCGTATCCATCCTTCTGCACCACGAACGCTTTGATTGCTTCGCCCAGCAATTCATCCTGAACACCAACGACAACCGCATCCACTACCCCGTCCAGACTATAAATTGCATTCTCGACCTCGCGGGGACTGACCTTCTCACCACGACTCTTGATGATGTCATCCCGGCGTGCGACAAAATAAAGCCAGCCCTCGTCGTCTGACCGAAAAAGATCGCCCGAATACAGCACCATTTCACCCGCGATCGGGCCTGGCTTGAGCCGCTTCGCGGTTTCAATGGGTTTTTCCCAGTAGCCGCGCATCACATTCGAGCCGCGAACTACGAGTTCGCCGGTACACCCGTTGGGCAGCCGTTGCCCGACATCGTCCACCAACCATACCTCCTCGTTTGGCATTCCGCGGCCAACACTTGTAGGCCGGATGTCCAATTGCTCTGGCGGCAGATATGAGACACGCTTGCACTCTGTCAGGCCATACATCGAAAACAGGGTTGCTTGTGGAAAGGTCGCACGCAACCTGTGGATATGCGCCTCCGATAGCGCCGCAGCGGTATTGGTGATCATTCGCAACGACGCAAGATCAAATTTCTCCACCCCGTTCAAATTCATCAACATTGAAAACATAGTTGGCACACCAGGAAACACGGTGACGCGTTCCACTGACATACGTTCGAGTACTTTAATTGGGAAAGTAAAAGAGTGCTCGAGTACCAATGTGGCACCAACCTTGAACGCCATCAACAATTGATAAAGCCCGTAATCGAATGCCAGCGGCAACGCGCAAAGAATGACGTCGTCTTGCACGAGGCCCAGATAGCCGCTGACCGAGCGCGCTGCTGAAACCATATTGAGATGGGTCAGCATGACGCCCTTCGGGTTACCCGTAGAGCCAGATGTATAGATGATGCCTGCGAGATCTTGATCGATGATGTGATTTGCGAAATTCACGTCTGGGATTGGCTCATTGGGCAATGGATAGCGAACGCATCGATCTGACAATTCGCTGCCCGAAAGCTCTTTCCCGGCATCGGCCACGACAACACATGTGCGGATCGACGCGTTGGCGGCCAAGGCTGACAACCAGACTCCGCTGAGTGCACCGCTTGTAATTAGCGCACTTGCGCGCGCGTCGTTTAGCACGAAGGTAAGTTTGTCGTGCTTGGTCAATGGATTGACAGGCATGATGACCGCGCCGATGCGAAGTGCAGCATATACGCCAACGACCATTTCCAGACCGTTATCCAGAAAAAGTGCCACGCGTTCGCCAGGTTCAATGCCGCGCGCGTGCAACATTTTCGCTAACTGATCTACGCGTTTATCCAGTTCGGCATAGGTGACTCGCTGGCCATCGCAAATCAGCGCGACTTTGTCAGGAAAACGATGTGTTGTGTCGTCAAAAAAATGGTGGAGCAGCATGGAGGCCCGCGAATCGTATCCTCAGCCTGCTGGCGAGGGCAAAGCAGAAGTATGCGCTACCGCGCTCATGTCATGACCGAGGACGAGTTGTTCGTGCAACAGCATCGTAGATAAAATTGCCACGAATGCCATGTTGTCGGCGAATCCGATGGCACGTCCCGCGCGACATTTTTCAAATAATTTGGCAGCCGCAATCCCATCGAAATAGCCAGCGCTTGATATTTTCGATGGGCTGAATAGTTCGGCGACGTAATCCACTGCACGCCCTGCATTGAAAAAACTCTGACTATCTGGCGCACGATAGGGCTGCTTTGGTCGCGTGCGCACCGATTCAGGCAGCAGACCGGTCATCGATTTCTTGAGCAGATATTTTTCAGTGAGCCCACGCAATTTCAACTGCGGGGGGAGCCGGTTAGCGAATTCGATCACACGATGATCGAGAAACGGCAAACGCCCCTCGATCGAATTGGCCATCGCGACGCGATCCCCCTGCGAACAAAGCAAATACCCGGACATCAGCGTATGCGCCTCGACATACTGATCCCGCGACAGCGGTTTCCACCTGTCCATGCCGCTGGGCAGCGTCGCCATGATCGCGGCGTATGGATCCCAGGTGCCAATTGCGTCTTGTGTCTCACGTGAGAAAAACTGACTGATACGTCGCGTGGTCGTCCATCGCGGGATGTGCGCGAAGTAGGGTTGATTAACGTGCTCCAACCCATCGCGAAAAAATGCCTGCGTCAACGCTCCCGCCCGCCCGCCCGCTGGCGAATTTTTCAGGTAGGGGTAAAGCCGCTCAAGGATGCGTGACCGCGAAGTGGACCCCGGCGAGCGCGCCAAAAAGCGGCGAATCTTCGCCTCCTTGAACAAATCGTAACCACCAAACACTTCATCTGCACCTTCA
>JANOQY010000365.1:0-3407 GCA_031414995.1 Betaproteobacteria bacterium | reverse complement strand
GCGGCTTTGTATTCGTCGCCTTTCAGGCCTTTATTTTCTTTGGCGCACGCGCCCATTTTGCTTTGCTGGGTGGTGGGTGCTTTGTCTTGCGCGTATGCTGTACCTGCCATAAATGGCATGGCGATAATAATGGCTGCGATCAGTTTTTTCATTTCAATCCCTTGAGTGGTGAGTAGCGGGTGACCCGCGTTTATCGAGAAGTGCCCGCCGATAACGCCATTGTGCGGCCAGGGGTTGACATATGTTTACAGCTTGCGCGTTGCATCGATGTCTCGACACAAAAAATAACATTGCTTGATCGTTTGGCGTGGCATGCTGGTGGGCTAAACTCCACGCACATTTTTCGCAGCGATGATTGCTCAAGTTATCTTCCTATTCGTGAATAAATTTTCATTATTGGCACACCGTTTCATCAGCCGCTCGCGGACGCGAAATTCGCTTGATCGCGTCCACCGATTCGTGCTCTTGCCCTCGCTCTTGCTTGCAGTGTTTTGCACGCTCATGTTGTCGGCTCCTTCGCACGCCCTCGACACGAAAAAACCGCTCGCTGAGTTTATGCACCGAACTTGGTCGGTCGACAATGGACTTCCGCAGAGTACGATTCGCGCTATTAGCCAGACCACCGACGGGTATCTTTGGTTCGCCACTCACGAAGGTGCGGCGCGATTCGATGGTCTGGCGTTCACGATATTCGATGAAGCCAACACGCCAGCGCTGCGCGGCAGTGGTGTGTCAGCAATGCTGGCACAGAAGGACGGCGGTTTGCTACTCGGCCTGCGCGACGGCGGTATTGTTCGATATCACATGGGCAAGTTCGCGGCTGTGATGCCCAAAGGCGGTCTGCCTGCCGGCTCGATTTCTGTCTTAGCCGAGGATCCGTCCGGTGCATTGTGGGTTGGTACCATCGCCAGCGGTCTTGCACGTATTCTCAATGGTGAGTCGCGAATCTATTCCACCGCACTGGGGCTTGCTGGCGATTGGGTCACGACGGTGCGCGCGACGGCGGATGGCGACATCTGGGTGGGGACCACCCAAGGCTTGTCCATTTTTCGCAACGACCGACTCATTAAACAGCCGACCGGCACGTGGCTTGATGCGGCCAACATCGCAGCTATTTTGCAGGATGACAAAAGGCGCGTCTGGTTTGGCACCAATGGCGCGGGATTGGTCGTGCGCGATGGCGATTCAATGCGACGCTACCGACGCGAGCAGGGTCTTGCGGGCGAGAGTGTGGCGCGCCTCCAGATGGATAGGGAAGGCGCACTTTGGGTCGGCACGCTGGAAGGAATTCAGCGTCTGGTGGGCGAGCAATTCGAATCGTTTGCGTCCGCCGATGGGCTGACCAATAATTTTATTCGCGACATTCTTGAGGACGCCGAGGGTAACGTCTGGATTGGCACTGACCGTGGCATTGATCGTTTTAACGATAGCCTCATCAGCACGTGGGGGATACGCAAAGGTCTGACGGAAGAGTTTGCGCGCGTCGTTCTCGAAGATCGGACAGGGCGAATTTGGGTGGGGACTTCCGATGGGCTATTTGCCATCACTCAAACGACAGTGCGTCGCTATGGGCGCGATCAGGGGTTGCTCAACGCTGCGATTTTGTCGCTCGCAGAGGATGGCGACGGTACGTTGTGGGTCGGCACCAACGGTGGCGGGCTGCATCGCATGAAAGGCGATCGACTCGAATTGGTATCGCCGAGATTGGGTATTTCCACGACCTCGGTACGTGCCATCCTGCCGGCCAAAGATGGGCGCTTATGGGTCGGCACCAACAGTGGTTTGTTTTCGTGGTCGTGGCGCGGCCAAGCCGTTGCAAAACGCCTTGGGGTTGCTGACGGACTGCCAAGCGACCAAATCAATGCTTTGTACGAAGACGCAAATGGCGGTATCTGGGTCGGTGCGCGCGGCGGTCTTGGGTTGCTAGAAAAGGCTGATCAGAGTCGTGTGAAATCCATGGCGAAGTCACCGGGTTCGGATACCACCGTGCTCGCGATCAATGCAGATACGGAGGGTCGCCTCTGGATAAGCACAGTGAGTGGCCTTGCACTATTGCAGGCAACGGGTAAAGACATGGCCTGGAAGCTGTTTTCCCCTGCACAAGGAATCGCTGCACAAACCTATTTCAGTGTGATTGACGACGCACGTGGAAGTCTTTGGCTTTGTTCCAACCGTGGCATCGTCAAAATAGGAAAGTTGCAGATTGACGAGTTGATAACCGGCAAGAGAAGCACCGTGGATAGCGTCGTTCTTGCGCGCGCTGAGGGCATGACGACCGCACAGTGCAATGGTTCCTCTCAACCAGCCGGGTGGCGTACTGCGGACGGGCGACTGTTGTTTCCGACGGCACGCGGGCTGGCTGTTGCTGAACCTGGTCGCCAAATCACCCGCAATTTGCGCGCGCCACCTGTGCACATCAAATCAGTCGGTATCGATGCCGAGCCGGTGACGCCGGATGCGCAAGGCCTGATAGCGGTGCCACCGGGAAAGCATCGCTTGGAAATAACCTACGTGGGGCTGAATCTGGCGAACCCCGAAAAAATGCGCTACCGCTACCAGTTAGTGGGTTTTGATCGCGACTGGGTCGATGCGGGGCGCGAAGCGAAGGCGGTCTACACCAATGTTGGCCCGGGGAAATATTCGTTTCGGGTGCTTGCATCGCTTGATGGTGGTCCTTGGAGCGAGCCCGGTGCAATATTGAATTTGGAAAAGCAGCCACACGTGCACGAGACCATCTGGTTCCGCATCACTTTTGCGGTGGCGCTGATCATGATCGTATTTTTAATTTATCGTGGCCGCATCGCACAGATGAATGCACAGCAAAAGCGACTGCGAGAGATGGTGGACGCGCGCACGCAGGATCTGGAATCGGAAAAGCAAAAGCTCGAGTCCACGAGTCGTGAAAAGGCGCGTTTGCTGGTGCAAGTCGCGGATGCGGCCAAAGCTTATGAACGGCTATCGAAAGAAGATGGCCTGACGGGATTGAATAACCGGCGCGAACTTGATCGCATTCTGGCGCATGAATATGAACGCGCCGTGCGTAACGGCCGACCACTCTCGGTTGCGTTGGCGGATCTTGATTTCTTCAAGAAGGTTAATGATCTGCATTCGCATGCGGTCGGTGATGAGGTGTTGCGAGTGGTTGCCAATATCCTCATGGAAGGTTGTCGCGGCATCGATATGGTTGGCCGCTACGGCGGTGAAGAATTCGTGCTGGTGTTGCCGGAAGCCGATGCAGAAGTGGCGCGACAAATCTGCGAACGTTTGCGCGTGGCCATCGAGAGCTTTGATTGGGCGAGCATAAACGCCAACATGAAGGTTACGATGAGTTTTGGGGTGGCGACACTTTCTGGCGAGCAGAGCTTTGAGCGACTCGTTGCGCAGGCCGATGCGAAATTGTACGAGGC
>JANOQY010000364.1:0-18458 GCA_031414995.1 Betaproteobacteria bacterium | reverse complement strand
CGATCAATGAATCCGAACATATCGAGCAGTGCCCTCGCCTTGGCTGGATCAAATTCGTTCGCACTAGTGCGAAATCCGGGGTCATAGCCAGCCACGCCGGGGGCGTATGGCGTATGCGCAGGGACAGCGAGATTCTTGCGAATAGTGTTGATTTCGTCTTTGGTTTTATAGCCCAGCGAAATTGCACGACGCAGCGCGATCTTGTCGGGGGTGTAGCCGCCGACGGTCGCATCTTCCATGTTGAAATAGATATAGGTGAGATCCATCGCCGCAATCTGCTCCTTGACGATGCCGGCCTTTTCGAGATTCGGTGCCAGCTTACGGTTTGGTACCGACATATTGCCGAAGTCCTCAGGCATCAACCACAGCAAATCAAATTCCCGATTGAGGAAAGATATCCAGCGTGGCTGCTGCTCCGCGATGATGGAAACCTCGATGCGACCAATCATTGGCAAACGCTTACCCTTGAGACGCGCAAGGATGGCCTGCCCCTGTTTGTCGTCATCGGCTGGTTCGCCGTGAAAATACTCTTCACGGAAATTCGGATTGACATCAAAAATCATTCTTGATGACCGCTTCCATGACGTCAACCGATATGGGCCTGTTCCCACCGGGTGCGAAACGATATCGTCTTTGTACATCTCAACGACTTCGCGCGCCATCGCGCTTGCGACGCGACCATCGGCGAAGTTATATATCCAGTTGGGTTTGGATTCGTTCAGCTTCACTTGCAGCGTATAGCGATCCAGTGCTTTCAAGCCTTCCAGCGGTGTGTCGTAATCCATCTGGTTGGCCTTGCGCACGCGCTTCAACAATGCTTCAGAGCCAACGATATAGCCCTCGACCTCGGCCAGCAATGGGGCAGCGAGTTTAGGATCAAACAGGCGCTTGATTGAATAGACATAGTCCTCAGCGGTGAGTTCCCTTTTCTTGCCGCCAAAGGCCACGTCATCAGAAAAGTAAATGCCCGGTTTGATGCGCAACGTGTAGGTCTTGTAATCGGCCGAGACCTCAGGCATCGCCACGAGCGTGTTGGCAACGAGCTTCGGTGGGCGCGCCAGAAAATCATAGCGCAGCGGCGTATCGAATATCGCGTTGTTGACGATACCGGAATAGACATCGCTGTTCTTATGCGGATCGAAACTGGATTCAGCGACCTCGAACGCGTAGCGGAGTACTTTGTTCGGGTCGGGTTGCGCACTGGAAGTAGCCGAGGCAAGCGCCAGCAACAGCGCCATGCCACCGAACAGCCAGCCTTGAACACGCGCGAAAGTCATTTCATCGGGTCTCGAATTGCTTTTTGGCTTCGAGGTCGATATCAACAAAGCGCCACCAATTCTCTGTTTGGACCAAAGGGCGTCTAAAGCCGATCACATAGGGATACCACATGTCGGTGAGGATGCGATGCATGTTGATTTTCCATGGTGCGTAAACCACCATCAATCGTGCCATTTCCTGATACAGCTTGGTGCGCTCCGGACTATCCGGCATGCGTTCGGCTTTTTCAAAGAGCGCGTCGTATTCCTTCAATTGAAAGCACGCGCGGTTGCCTTTGAAACCGCAATTGGGGCCGTACAAGGATTGCAGCCAGGTGTCGGCGTCTGGTGCGGATGCGGACCCCGCCAGAAACCACATCATGAGCTTGCCGGCGTTTGATTCCTTCAGTAGGTCCGGCCATTTCGCTTTGCGAAATTCGATACGAATACCAATTCCATCCATCGAGCGCCGCCAAAGCTCGTCCACTGTCCGATCTTTTTCGGTGGGCGTGGAATTGCTCTTGAGGATGAGTGGACTACCATCCGGCATTTCACGGAAACCATCGTTGTCACGATCAATATAGCCGTGCATATCAAGAAGGGCTCGCGCCTTTGCGGGATTAAATTCGCTCGCGCTGGTGCGGAAATTCGGGTCGTATCCTGCTACGCCCGGGCTGTACGGCGTGTGCGCAGGGATCGCAAGGCCCTTTTGCACGATGTCGATTTCGTCCTGTGAACGATAGGCCAGCGAGATAGCGCGGCGCAGCGCGATATTGGCGGGCGCATATCCTCCGACGACTGGATCCTTCATATTGAAATACAAAAATGCCAGATCCAGCGCTGGTACCAATTCTGCACGAATGCCCTGTTTGACCAGATTCGGCGCGAGTGTCCGGTTGGGAACGGCTTGCTGCGCGACGTCTTCGGGCATGCGCCAGAGCAGATCAAACTCTTTGTTGATAAAAGAAATCCAGCGCGGCTGGCGTTCTTCGATGATTGACACTTCAACCCGCCCCATCATCGGTAGACGCCTGCCCTTCAATTTGGCGAGGATGGCTTGCCCTTCTTTGTCATCGGCTGCAGGCTCAGCGGCATAATATTCTTCGCGATAGTTTGGATTCGGCTCGAAAATCATCTTAGACGAACGTTTCCACGATTTCAGCCGATAGGCACCTGTGCCGACCGGATTGGCACCAATATCGTCGCCATATTTTTCGACAACCTCGCGTGCCACCGCACAGCTCGTACGGCAATCGGCAAAGTTATAAATCCAGGTTGGTTTCGACTCGTTCAGCTTCACCTGAAACGTGTAGCGGTCTATGACTTTCAGCCCCTCGATGGGCGTGTCGTATTCCATCTTGCCGTTCTTGCGAACGCGCTTGAGAAACTCGTCGGAGCCAACGATGTAACCCTCCAATTCGGCCAGAATCGGTGCGGAAAGCTTGGGGTCGAGCACCCGCTTCAACGTGTAAATGTAGTCTTCTGCCGTCAATTCGCGCTTCTTTCCGCCAAAGGCTTCGTGGTTGTCGAAGTAGATGCCCGGCCTCACACGCAACGTAAACGTTTTGTAGTCGGCGGACACCTCAGGCATCCCAGTCAACGTATTGGGAACCAGCTTGGCGGGTCGCGCGAGATGGTCGTAGCGAAGTGGTGGATCAAACATGCCTTTGTTGACGATGCTTGAATAAACGTCGCTGATTTTTTGTGGGTCGAAGCTGGTTTCAGCAACTTCAAAGGCGTAGCGCAGTACTTTTTCAGGGTCGGGGCGATCCTGTGGAGACGGCTTTGTGCTCTGCCCCGTTGCCATCAGTGGCAGGGCCAAACAAAACCACAGCAATTGCCGACCTATTTGATTGAAACGCATATTACCTCGTAGCCTAGCCGACAAACCCGTCGAAAAAAACGCGCTAACTATACCCCAAACGCACGCCACACATTGTGTCAGACTTTGCCGGTATTGAACCTGGAATCCTCAGCTGACCGCTGATCTCAATCAATTGGCACTTGATGTATTTGAAGAGCACCGCATTTCGGCCGTTCACCTTTTGGGTGACAACGCTACGGGCGTGATTGCACGCTTTTGCGGCTCCCTGGCCGCGATGTTCCTCCTTGCAGAGTGCGGTCTGCTGCGTCCGGGTTTGCCAAATGAGGCCTTGCCAGAAAGCCGCAAAAACGCACACTCACACCCGTCCAGCCGAGGATTCCAGGTTGAATCGGCTAAACTTCGGCCTTAAAGTTAAATTCGGGTTCACGCAAGAGGAGAATATTGAGTCATGGGCTTTCTTGATAACAAAAAAATTCTGATCACCGGGCTGCTGTCGCAGCGCTCAATTGCCTACGGGATTGCCAAGGCGATGAAGCGTGAAGGCGCCGAATTGGCCTTCACCTACGCAGGTGAAGGCATTCGCGAGCGGGTGGAAAAACTGGCCCCCGATTTTGACGGCAAAATCATCCTGCCTTGCGACGTATCCAAGGACGAGGATATTGACAATTTGTTCGTGGAATTGGCGAAACACTGGGATGGGCTGGACGGCTTTGTCCACGCCATCGCATTCGCGCCGCGGGACGCCATTGGCGGTGACTTTCTTGAAGGCATGACCCGTGAAAATTTCCGTATCGCCCACGATATATCAAGCTACAGCTACGCCGCTTTGGCCAAAGCCGCATTGCCGATGATGCAGGGGCGCAAGGCCGCCTGCCTGACGCTGTCCTACCTTGGTGCCGAGCGGGTGGTGCCGAACTACAACACGATGGGCGCTGCCAAGGCGAGCCTGGAGGCCGTCACGCGCTATCTGGCGGCCAGCCTCGGCCCGAAAGGCATACGCGCCAATGCGATATCAGCAGGCCCGATCAAAACACTCGCCGCAGCGGGTATCAGTGGCTTTGGCAAGATGCTGAGCTTTTTTGAAGAGCAGGCGCCATTGCGACGCAATGTCACGCAGGAGGAAGTTGGCAATGTCGCGGCATTCCTGATGAGCGATTTGGCGAGCGCGGTAACGGGCGAAATCACTTATGTAGATTGCGGCTTCAACGTCATCGCTAGTGGTATGCCAGCATAATATTACATAGAACCAGCATACATGCGGTCCTTCAGGAATAAATGGCCTGAAACACCCGTCAATGCTAGTGTTTAATAAATTTTTCTCAAGGAACAACATTGAAAGTTTTTGACAATAAAGTTGCCGTCATTACCGGTGGCGCGAGCGGTCTGGGCCGTGCATTTGCGGACAAAGCGGCCGCACTGAAAATGAAGCTGGTGCTGGGCGATATTCGCGACGCGCCATTGCAACAAGCGGTGGCTGAATTGAAATCAGCCGGTGCCGAAGTGGTGGCGCTGGCAGGCGATGTGTCGAAGGCCGACTATATCGAAGCGCTGGCTGCCCTTGCCACGGATTCTTTCGGCGCGGTGCATTGCCTGTTGAACAACGCTGGCGTGGGTTCCGGCGGCCTCATCTGGGAAAACACCGTCAAGGATTGGGAATGGGTGCTCAACGTGAATCTGTGGGGTGTGATTCACGGGGTACGAATCTTTACGCCGCTGATGCTCAAGGCCGCGAAGAGCGACCCTGCGTACGAGGGCCATATTGTCAGCGTGTCATCGATTGCCGGGCTGATCGCGCCGGGCTTGATGGGGGCCTACAACGTCAGCAAACATGCCGTCGTTGCGCATAGCGAATCGCTGTATCACGATCTGGCCAAGGTGGAGCCGCGCATCGCTGCATCGGTGCTCTGCCCAGGTTTCACGCCGACGGGAATCTCCAAATCGCACATCTCACGGCCCGCGGATATGCAAAATGCAGGCAGCCCCACCGAATCGATGATGTTGGCGCAGCAGATGATTGAGAGGGCAGTGAGTTCAGGCAAGCTGACCGCAACGGATGTCGCCAACATCACGTTTGATGCGATACGCGACAAGCAGTTCTATATTCTGTCGCATCCGAACTTCATGAAACTGGTGAACATGCGATTCGACGACATCGCGCACCTGCGAAATCCGGGTGATGTGTTTAGCCTGAAGTCCTAATCGCAACGCTCGACGGACCTTATCGTAGATCGCGTAGATCTCGCTGATCGCATAGATCTCGCAGATGGCGCGCATATACATGCGCGCGGCCTTAGCCGTCAGCGAGGATTACTGGTCCTGCTTCTTCGTCAGCGCATCCTTGGCGATGGACACATCAGATTTGGCGCGAATTTGCCCAAGCGTGGCGAGGATTTCCTGCTGGGAAAGCGACTGTGCGATTCGGGTTCGCGTTGTTTGTAACTTGGCCTCATCAACGGCCGGCGCATCATTTACTTTCGCGACCTGCACCAACACGAATCCGCCAGCCGGGTTTTCAGTGCCCACGAAGGCAGGCAGGGTCTTGGGATCGGCCTTCATGGCCGCCTCGATCACATTCGGTGCCAGCCCACCAGCACTGGCTCGGCTAACGGATAGCAAGGCGGGCCATTTAACATCCGTGGCTTTACCGAGCTTTAACGCCGCGAGCTTGGCCTCGCCATCCTTCATCGCGAGCTTACCGGCTTCTTCACGCGTGAGACGCGCGATGATGCCCTTTTCAACTTCTTCAAACGGACGCACAACAGCAGGTTTGGATTCAAGCGCACGCGCAGCGACCAGCGTGTTAGTCGCAATTTCGACCGCTTCGGTATTGCGTTTGTTTTTCTGGACTTCGTCAGAGAACAACGCCGTTTGCAGCTTGGGATTGGTAAACGGTGGCGGCATGCCCTGCCCTTTCGACATCCACGGCGATTGCTTGATCGGCAGGCCAACCACTTCAGACGCGGCCTTGAGGCTGCTCGATTGCTCGTAGGCGGCATTGGTGAATTTCTCGGCAATCTCCGCAAACTTGCGGGCCGCTTTTTGCTTCTTCAATTCACCTTCAATTTCGGGCGTCACTTCGGCCAGCCCTTTGCCTTTTTCGGGCTGAATCTCAGTGACGCGGATGATGTGATAACCAAAGTCTGACAACACCGGGCCAACCAATTCATCCTTGGCTGCTGCGAATGCTGCATCTTCAAACGGTTTCACCATCATGCCGCGCGAAAACAAACCGAGATCGCCACCCGTTGCCGCCGAACCTGTGTCCTGGGAGTTTTTCTTTGCGAGCTCCGCGAACTCTTTCGGATTTTTCTTGGCCTGGGCAAACAGTGCATCGACTTTTTCCTTGGCGGCTTTTTTCTCCGCGTCGGTTGCCTTGGGCGTCAGATTGATCAGAATATGGCTGGCTTTGCGCTGTTCTTTCTGGATGTAGCGCGCGCTATTTGCCTCGTAGTAGGCCTTGGTTTCTTCCGCAGGCACCTGAATCGTCGGCGCCAATGCGTCCACTGACAGCTCAATATATTCAGCACGAATTTGTTCTGGCGTGGTGAATTCGGCCTTCTTCTGTTCGTAAAAAGCCTTGGCCGCCTCTGGCGTGATCTTTACCTGTGCGGTAAAGGCATCGGGCGATACGTTGACGATTGCGATATCGCGGGTTTGCTCTGAGACGAGAAGGTATTGTTTAACGCTGGCATTTGCCGTAAACGCTGTCGCAGAAATGCTCTCGACAAAGCGCTGGCGCTCCAGATCCTGACGCATCCTGTTTTCAAAGCCGACAGCCGAAAGACCTTGCGACTTCAGGAACAACTCGTAACGTGAAGGGGAAAATTTTCCGTCTTGCTGAAAGCTCGGTTCGGTACTGATACGCTCGCGCAACGTTGCATCACTCACTACCAGTCCGATGGATTTAGTCGCAGTCACAATCAACCGTTGATCAATCAACTGGTCGAGAATGGATTTGCGCATCTCAGGGTTGTCCATGATCGAGGCATCGATATTTGCGCCGTATTGCTGGCGAAACTGATCGAGCTGGTTGCGTGTCGCCTGTTGAAATTCCTGTATGGTAATTTTTTCTTTATCAACGGTCGCGGCGGTGTCCTGACCGGACGGCGTACGGATGTAGGACTCAACGCCCCACAAGGCAAAGGGGATGGTGATCAACGCCAGAATAAGTTTGGCGACCCAAGTTTTGGTCATACCACGGATGGTCTCTAGCATGCTTTTTCTTCAATCTAAATAGAGTGGAACGACGCGGCGGAAATACTGTTTACCAATGGTGATGCGAGATTCATGAACACATATAAAAAGGGGCGAACCCGAAAGTTCGCCCCTGATCTGGCGGAGTGGACGGGACTCGAACCCGCGACCCCCGGCGTGACAGGCCGGTATTCTAACCAACTGAACTACCACTCCATTAGTCGGTAGCGTTCCCGATGGGAACTTGATGTTGCGGTTACGTATTGCGCGTGCATTTTACTGGTGGGTGCTGAGGGGCTCGAACCCCCGACATTCGCCTTGTAAGGGCGACGCTCTACCAGCTGAGCTAAGCACCCGAAAGTCCGCTAGTTTAACGCATCCTTCAGCGCTTTTCCAGCCCGGAATTTCGGGACCTTTGCTGCCTTGATCTTGATCGGTGCGCCGGTGCGGGGATTACGCCCTGCGCGAGCTGCACGTTTACCCACGTAGAAGGTACCAAAGCCGACCAATGTCACCATATGGCCGCGCTTGAGAGAGGTTTTGACAGCGCCAACCATGCTGTCCAACGCGCGCTGAGCGGCGGCTTTGGAAATATCGGCTGATTTGGCGATTGATTCGATCAATTCGGATTTATTCACGGGGCGTTTCCTTCCTTGGAGTGTTTCTTATGCATGCCCTGAGTTGCAGGGCGGACGATCAGATGAAAAATGCCGAATACAAAAATTTAAGCACTTGTCATGCAGAATTTGCGAAGCTTAAAGCAAGTACGTTTTATATCAAGTAGCGAAAGCGGGTGTCAAGCAAAGTTACGCGTTTCGGTGACAATTCATGTGCAGACGGGCTTACGCGCCACGTCATTTGCCTTGCGTCAATGTTTTGTCACCACCGGCACCACTTCTTTTGCCGCACCAGCGACAGCTGGCACGTCGACAGCTTCAACAAGCGGAACGGGATTACGCTCAAGCGCAGTCTCAAGTACTTTGTCTATCCAACGAACTGGGATTATCTTTAAATTTTTGGTGATCTCATCTGGAATTTCGGCAAGGTCCTTTTCATTTTCTTCCGGGATGAGCACCGTCTTGATGCCGCCGCGCGCTGCTGCGAGCAATTTCTCCTTCAATCCACCAATGGGCAACACTTCGCCTCGTAACGTGATTTCGCCGGTCATGGCAACGTCGCATCTGACAGGGATACCACTCAACACGGAAACTAACGCGGTGGTAATCGCAATGCCCGCACTCGGTCCGTCTTTCGGTGTGGCACCTTCAGGAAGATGGATGTGAAGATCATTTTTTTCGTAGAAATCCTCTGGAATACCGAGCGTTTTTGCGCGTGAGCGAACCACCGAAATTGCGGCTTTAATCGATTCCTGCATCACTTCGCCAAGCTTTCCAGTCGTGTCAACCTTGCCTTTGCCAGGCAGACGCGCTGCTTCAACGGTAAGCAATTCGCCGCCAACCTCTGTCCACGCCAAACCAGTCACTTGTCCGATCTGATTGGATTTCTCTGCGATACCGTAGGAGTAGCGGCGCACACCCAAATACTTGTCCAGATTCTTTGCAAGTACCTGCACCTTGCCTTCTTTTTTCTTTGTCAGTTGCGCTTTGACTACTTTGCGGCAAATGCGGGCGATCTCGCGATCCATGCCACGTACACCTGCTTCTCGCGTGTAGTAGCGCGTGATATCCCGCAATGCAGGATCGGCAATGTGCAACTCTTCTTCTTTGACGCCATTGGCTTTCATTTGCTTTGGCAACAAGTATTGCCTGGCGATATGCACTTTTTCGTCTTCTGTATAACCGGCAAGACGAATAACTTCCATGCGATCCAGTAGCGCTGGCGGAATGTTGAATGAATTTGAGGTCGCAACGAACATCACGTCTGACAAATCAAAATCTACTTCGACGTAGTGATCTTGAAAGGTGTGGTTTTGCTCGGGATCCAACACCTCAAGCAATGCACTGGCAGGGTCACCCCTAAAATCCATGCCCATTTTATCGACTTCATCGAGCAGAAACAGTGGATTTCTGACCCCCACTTTGGTCATGTTTTGCAGAATTTTGCCCGGCATGGAACCGATGTATGTGCGTCGGTGCCCACGAATTTCTGATTCATCGCGAACACCACCCAAAGACATGCGAATAAATTTGCGGTTGGTGGCCTTGGCGATCGACTGTCCAAGTGAGGTTTTCCCAACACCGGGAGGCCCGACCAGACACAATATTGGAGCCTTCAGCTTGGTGACCCTGCTTTGAACTGCAAGATACTCAACGATGCGTTCTTTTACCTTCTCCAGACCGTAATGGTCGGCATCAAGCACTTTTTCGGCATTGAGGAGATCTGAACTTACCTTGGTTTTCTTTTTCCACGGCAGCCCCACAAGGGTGTCGATATAGTTGCGAACCACCGTCGCTTCGGCCGACATCGGTGACATCAGCTTTAATTTTTTCAGCTCTGCATCCGCTTTGGCACGCGCCTCTTTGGGCATGCTGGCCGCTTTGATTTTCTTTTCCAGCTCATCGATATCGGCGCCTTCTTCAGTTTCGCCGAGCTCTTTCTGGATAGCCTTTACCTGTTCGTTCAGGTAATACTCACGCTGACTCTTTTCCATCTGGCGTTTGACACGGCCACGGATGCGCTTTTCCACCTGAAGGATGTCAATTTCTGTCTCCAGCAAACCGAGCAATTGCTCCAGCCGGGCGGGAACATCGAAGTTCTCAAGAATTTGCTGCTTTTGTTCCAGTTTCAGCGGCAGATGCGCCGCAATCGTGTCTGACAAACGGCTCGCGCTCTCGATGCCGGAAAGGGAAGTCAAGACTTCCGGGGGAATTTTCTTGTTGAGCTTGACGTATTGGTCAAACTGGGCAAACAGGCTGCGGCGCATTGCCTCAACCTCATTGTTATCACCCTCTTCCTGCGGGATCGGGGAAACATCCGCTTCGTAGTTTTCTTTTACATTCAACACGTGATTGATGCGCGCACGATGAACACCTTCCACCAGCACTTTTACCGTGCCATCAGGCAGCTTCAGCATCTGCAAAATGCTCGCGACAGTACCAACGCCGTAAAGATCTTCTGGTGTGGGCTCATCATTTGCAGCCGACTTTTGCGCCACCAGAACAACGTTTTTCCCCTCTTCCATCGCCGCTTCTAGCGCCTTAATGGATTTAGGGCGTCCAACAAATAGCGGAATTACCATATGCGGGAAAACCACCACATCACGCAGCGGCAATAGCGGCAGAATGGTCGAGTCAATGTCTTTTGGTGAAATACTCATGGCCTCGTCCTTGGAGATACGCGAGAGAAAATTACTGCAATTGTAGTTGGGGACTGCAAGAACATTCTCAAGCGATAGAAACCAGAGATGTACAAGGATAAGTGGAAAAGGGACTTATCGATGGCGCGGACTTTACGCATGTCCCTAGTTTTGAGCGCCTGCGACCTTGGGATGATCGGAGTAAATGAGTAAGGGTTTTTGTGCGCTGCTGATCGTACCCTCGTCCACCACGGCTTTTTCAACATTACTAAGCGACGGCAACTCGAACATGATATCCAGCAATGCATGCTCAATAATTGAGCGTAAACCGCGAGCGCCTGTTTTTCTTTCAAGCGCACGTTTTGCAATAGCAGCTAACGCAGGTTCGCGGAACTCAAGAACGACCCCTTCCATCGCAAACAATTTTTCATACTGCTTGGTCAACGCGTTCTTTGGCTCTGTAAGGATACGTACCAAGGCCTTGACGTCCAGTTCTTCAAGCGTTGCGACGACGGGCAGGCGACCTACAAACTCAGGGATCAGACCATACTTGATCAAATCTTCCGGCTCGCAATCCCGTAGCAACTGATTGCTGGCCTCGCGGTCATTGCCGCTGCGCACGTCGGCACCAAAACCGATGCCAACTCTGTCGGTGCGATGCTGAATGACTTTCTCCAGACCACTGAAGGCACCGCCGCAAATGAACAGAATATTGGTCGTGTCGATCTGCACAAACTCCTGATTCGGATGTTTGCGTCCGCCCTGTGGAGGAACCGAGGCAATCGTGCCTTCGATCAATTTCAGCAATGCTTGCTGGACACCCTCACCACTGACATCCCTGGTGATCGATGGATTGTCGGACTTGCGCGAAATCTTGTCTATTTCGTCGATATAAACGATGCCGCGCTGTGCTTTTTCAACGTCGTAATCACATTTTTGCAGCAGCTTTTGAATAATATTTTCGACATCCTCACCGACGTAGCCTGCTTCCGTGAGCGTCGTGGCGTCTGCGATCACAAACGGTACGTTTAGCAATCGGGCCAGCGTTTGCGCCAGCAGGGTTTTCCCCGAACCGGTCGGGCCGATTAACAGGATGTTTGATTTTGCCAGTTCTACTTCGCCATCTTTGGCACTATTCTTCAGGCGCTTGTAATGGTTATAAACCGCAACCGAAAGAATCTTCTTGGCCTGAACCTGATCAATCACATACTGATCGAGGATGTCGCAGATTTCCTGCGGGGTCGGCAAATCACTTTTTGTCGTCTTCGCGTTAGGATCGCTTTGCGCTTCCTCGCGGATAATATCGTTGCACAGGTCAATGCATTCGTCACAAATAAATACTGACGGTCCGGCAATTAGTTTGCGCACCTCATGCTGGCTCTTGCCGCAAAAAGAACAATAAAGCAGTTTCTCGCCAACTTTGTCAGTCATTGCTGTGCCTCGTTAACCCAATACTACGTTCAAGCAATTTATGTGCTCAAACGTCTCCCCTTTTTATGGCTGATGCCTGCTCTCTAACACCTTGTCGATAATACCGTATTTCAATGCGTCCTCCGCAGACAAGAAATTATCGCGGTCGGTGTCGCGCTCAACAACTTCGATGGTCTGACCGGTGTGCTTGGCCATGATCTCATTTAAGCGCTGCTTCAAAAATAATGTTTCTTTCGCATGTATGGCGATGTCAGAGGCCTGCCCGCGAAATCCGCCGGAAACCTGATGAATCATCACCCTTGAGTTCGGAAGACACAAACGTTTGCCCTTGGTACCCGCGGCGAGAAGAAATGCTCCCATGCTCGCAGCAAATCCGGTGCAGAGTGTCGAGACATCCGGCTTGATAAATTGCATCGTGTCGTAGACGGCCAATCCGGCTGTCACCGAACCGCCTGGAGAATTGATGTACAGCGAAATATCCTTATCGGCATTTTCGCTTTCAAGAAACAACATTTGCGCAACAATCACATTGGCTGTCGCATCGTTGACTTCTCCAACCAGAAACACTACCCGCTCTTTAAGCAGACGTGAGTAGATGTCGAATGCGCGTTCGCCACGACCAGACTGCTCAATCACCATCGGAATGTAACCAAGCCCCTGCGTCTGATAGTAGTCGCGGGTACCGGGTGCCATGCCGGTCAGATCATATGCGTGTGATTGATAGTCGGTGAAGCTTTTCATGTTCTTTTAATCTCCATAATTTCATCGAACGATTTGGTGGTGGTCGATACATCCAGTGACTTTGCAGCCCACTCAACAACATTGTCTTCGAGCACCATGCCCTCTACTTCGGCAAGACGCGACTGATCACTGTAATACCAACCAACCATCTGCTTGGGATCTTCGAAGCTCTCCGCATGCTCTTCAACCATTGCACGTATTTGTTCAGGTTTGGCACGCAACGCATTTTGTTTCACCACCTCGGATAAAACCAAGCCGAGTTTCACGCGCTTTTCTGCGCGCTCAAGAAACAATTCCGCAGGCAATTGCAATTCCTTGGTCGTCATGCCGCGCGCATCAAGATCTTTCACTGCTTGCTCTTGCAATCTCGATATTTCCATTTCGACCAAGGATCTTGGTAAATCAAGTTCGGATACAGACAACAACGCATCCATCACCTGTTCCTTAGTTTTGGCCTGAATTCGTTTTTTCAACTCTCGTTCCAGATTTGCTTTGATTTCAGCGCGCATCTTGTTAACGTCACCATCGAGAACGCCCAGCGATTTCGCAAATTCCGCATCAACCGGTGGCAACTTGGGCGCATTGACGATCTTGACGGTCACCGTGAACTGAACCGTTTTTCCCGCAAGCTCAGGCTGGTAGTCTGCCGGGAAAGTGAGATCGAACGTCTTTACGTCAGCGCTTTTCATGCCAATCAATGCCGCTTCGAAATCGGCAAGCATGCGGCCTTCGCCCAGGACAACACCAAAATTCTCAGCCTCGCCACCCTTGAATGGCGCGCCGTCCAGCTTGCCTGCAAAATCTATAACGAGGAAATCGCTGTTTTCGGCGGCACGGTCGGTCTTATCGTAAGCAGCACGCTGCTTTCGCAGCGTTTCAAGTGTTTGGTCAACGTCGGCATCAACAACTTCCGCATTAAAACGCTCTAGCTTCTTGCCGGATAGCGAGCCGACTTTGACTTCGGGATAGACTTCGAACGTTGCGGTGAATTCGAATTTATCCGCAGACTCGCCCGAATTTGCAGGCGCGAAGCGCGGGTATCCAGCTACCTGTAGTTGTTGATCCTTTATCGCAGTCGCAAAGGACTGTTGCACCGAATCGGACATCACTTCCTGACGTACCTGAAAGCCATATTGATTGACAACAATATTGAACGGCACTTTGCCGGGCCGGAAACCAGCCATCTTCGCGGTGCGCGCAATTTGTTTAAGCCGCGACGTAATTTGAGACTCCACTTCTACTGCCGGAAGCGACAGAATCAAATTGCGTTCGAGACGACTTGGGAGAGTGGCTTGTGTTTGAGCTTGCATAATAAATTCCTAACAGTCTTTGAATTGCTTGGCGCGCATGTTTTGGTGATGTCTCCAACGCTCGCGGCTTTTGCGTTCCCACATGCGGCTACAGACGAAATTACTGATGCCTGGACGACAATGGGATTGCGCTCAAAAAAACTGGCCGCAAGGCCGACAGATGGTTTGGTGCGAAAGAAGGGACTCGAACCCCCACGCCGTGAGGCGCTGGAACCTAAATCCAGTGCGTCTACCAATTCCGCCACTTTCGCATAGGTTCTTCAGACGCGATTTTACCGCAATCCCAATGGCTTCGCGCGCGCGCCATTGCTTATTTATTGACGTGCAGCACACCAAAGCTCTTGTTTTTACAAATATAATTTTCCCATTCCGCCAATCGCTCCAAGTTTGGTTTATCCGGTTATCCCTAGTGCCAGTTGAACATTACGAAAATTTCCCCGTCGCATCATGGTTATTGCCGAGCCACCTGCGCAAACCGATCGAGACGATTTATGCATTTGCGCGATCTGCGGACGACTTTGCCGACGAAGGCAATCTCTCTAACGCGGAGCGTATCGCCCTGCTGGATGGTTACGAGCGAGAACTTGATTTCATTGAAGCAAATACGCCGTCAACGAACGCATTGTTCGTCAGTTTGGCGAATGTGATCACCAATCATGGGTTGCCCGTGCAATTGTTTCGCGACCTGCTTTCTGCATTCAGGCAGGATGTGACGACCACGCGATACGCAAACCATGCTGATCTCATGGATTACTGCCGTCGGTCAGCAAATCCCATTGGCAGACTTCTGTTGCACCTTTATCGGCAGACGACACCACAAAATTTAGCGTGGAGCGATGCGATTTGCTCAGCGTTGCAACTTATTAACCATTGGCAGGATGTGGCAATTGACTGGCGCAAAAATGAGGGTGGTCGCGTTTATCTCCCATTGGATGAACTCACGCGTTTTGGGTTGAGCGAAAATGATATTGCAACGCAGCAACTGTCTCCGGCCTGGAGCAACATGATGGCCTTCCAATGTGAGCGCGCAAGAAAATTGATTCAGTTCGGCGCGCCTCTCGGTCGCGTGCTCGCGGGGCGCATGGGGGCGGAATTGCGCGTCATCATCGCCGGTGGCAACGCGGTTCTCGACAAGATTGATGCAGTCGATGGCGATGTGTTTAACCATCGGCCAAAGCTTTCCAAGTGGGATTGGCTAAAAATTGGGCCGCGCGCCCTCGTTTCGCTATGACACCTTACGAATATTGCGGGACAGATAAAACTATGCGAAGCCACGCCTGCTGCGCATGCGCACTTTGTTTTGGCGGGCAAATTATCCCATGACACCCGACGAATACTGCCAAAACAAAGCGGCTCAAAGCGGCTCAAGCTTCTACTACAGCTTTCGCTTTTTGCCTCCGGACCGTCGCCGCGCAATCACGGCGCTTTACGCTTTTTGTCGCGAAGTCGATGATGTTGCCGATGAGGTTTCTGACGTCAACATTGCCCGTGCCAAGCTTGGCTGGTGGCGCGCGGAGGTGGCCAATTTATTTCAAGGTCATCCACAGCATCCGGTAACCAAAGCATTGGTGCCGGCAACAAAATTTTTCGGTGTCGATCAGAACCGTTTGAACGAAATCATTGATGGCATGGAGATGGACCTCACCCGTCATCGTTACAACGATTTTGCATCACTTAAAGTCTATTGCCACCGCGTTGCGGGTGTCGTCGGCCAGCTATCTGCCGGTATTTTTGGCTATACGAATCCGAAAACACTAGATTACGCTGAGCATCTTGGTCTCGCTTTTCAGATTACCAATATCATTCGCGATGTCGGCGAAGACGCGCGGCGGGACCGGATTTATTTGCCGCAGGACGAGCTAACGAAGTTTGGTGTAAGCACCAGCGACATTCTCTCAGCACGTCATACACCCGCTTTTCAACAGCTCATGGCATTTCAAGCGGAACGGGCAAAGTCCTTATACGACGAGGCTTTTCAGGCGCTTTTGCCTGAAGATCGGCGTCCACAAAGGCCCGGGCTTATTATGTCGGCTATTTATCGCGCCTTGCTCACTGAAATTGAACGCGATGGCTTTCAGGTGCTTACGCAACGAATTTCACTGACGCCGATGCGTAAATTGTGGATTGCCTGGCGCACGTGGGTGGCAACGTAATGTCGGGCGTGCCAACGGCGCGACCGCTCGTTGCCATTGTCGGCGGGGGATATGCAGGAATGGCAGCGGCGCTCACGTTAGCGCAGGCAGGAGTCGGCAGCATCGTTTTTGAAGCTGGGAAAACGCTTGGTGGCAGAGCACGCAGGATCGAATATCGTGGCGAGATAATCGACAATGGCCAGCACATTCTGGCTGGCGCATACACCGAGTTGTTGCGTCTGATGCGTCTGGTCGGCGTGCCCAATTCAGCGCTACGCCGCGTGCCGCTCAGGTTGTCCATTCCACCTCATTTTTTGTTGAATGTGCCGCGAACAATATTTTTGCCCGGCGCGTTAGGTCTGGCGTGGGCGCTGTTAACGGCAAAAGGACTCACCTTTGCCGACAGATTGTCGGCAGTACGTTTTATGCAGACGTTAAAGCGGTCGAATTTTCAAGTAGACGCTTCCAAGTCGGTCGCAGCATTGCTCGTCGAACAGAAACAGTCGCAAAACCTGATTGACCATCTGTGGCAACCTCTGACAATTTCCGCGCTAAACACCCCTTTAGCGCAAGCATCAGCACAAATATTGGCGAACGTACTGCGCGATTCACTTGCATCAAGCCGCGAGGCTAGCGATTTGCTGTTGCCCTGTGTAGACCTGACCACCCTATTTCCGGACCCTGCTGCCGCTTGGCTGGCGGGGCAAGGCGGTGAAGTCCACACGGGGATACGCGTAAAAAGTATTCTTGCTGCTGGCGATAAATACACGGTCGTTTCCGATGCCGGAGCGCAAGATGTCGATGGTGTCATTCTCGCGGTCGGACCACACCAGTTGGAAGGGCTAATCGCTGATGTCGATCCGCCTGCATTCCGCTATGAGCCAATCGTCACGGTTTATTTCAAATTTGACCACCCCGTTCGAATGCGCGAACCGATGTCAGGTCAGGTGCACGGTCTCGCACAATGGTTCTTTGACCGCCAGACACTGGGTGCCGTGAATAGTCCGGAAGACAAGGACGAATCAGGCTTGATTGCAGCCGTCATATCAGCTTCCGGCCCGCATGAAAGTCTGTCGCAAGAAGAACTTGCCGATCATGTCCTTGCTGAACTGGCCGCACACGTTCCCGAGCTACCGACACCGGTATGGCGCAAAGTAGTCACTGAAAAATTTGCCACCTTCGCTTGCACGCCGGACGCGGCGCGCCCGCCGACAGCAACCTGTCACGCAGGCGTCTTTCGCGCTGGTGATTATGTGGCGGGAGACTATCCAGCCACCCTTGAGGGCGCAGTCCGCAACGGCATCGCCGCGGCCACTGCGGCCATTAAGCATTTATGTCCTACATAAGTTGAATTCGGATCATGGAACTAGCGCCCGCCTCTCTGCCAATCAATTATCAGCCAGCCAAAGACCTGCTCCGCGATCAGGTAGCACTTGTTAGCGGTGCCGGGCAAGGGTTGGGAAGGATCGCCGCCCTCGCCTTTGCCCAACATGGGGCAAGCGTCATTTTGCACGGTCGCAACGTGCCAAAACTTGAAGCCGTTTACGACGAAATAGTTGCCGCTGGTGGCGCAGAGCCGGCAATCCTTCCTCTGGATTACATGAAGGCCAATCAAGCTGAACTGGACGCCTTCGCGCAGTCGATTCACACCACATTGGGTCGTCTCGACGTCATCTTTCACGGCGCGAGCCATTTTGTGTCATGCATGCCGTTGGCGTTACATGATCTGGATATGTGGCACCAACATGCCCGCATTAACCTCCTCGTCCCAGCCGCGCTGACCAAAGCTTGCCTGCCCCTGTTGATGCGCGCGCCGGACGCATCGGTAATATTTCTGACTGAAAACCATGCCATCGAACCCAAAGCGTTCTGGGGCGCTTATGCCGCGTCAAAAAGCGCGTTGGCTGCGCTGACAGCGACGTGGGCAGACGAAATGGAAGGCCAAACAAGAGTCCGGTTTAACCTTTGCCTGCCCGGCCCGGTCGCCAGTCCGATGCGCGCCAAAAGCCATCCCGGGGAGACCGCAGCGCAATTGCGCCCGGCAGAAATGTTGGCACGATATTTTCTTTATCTGGCAGGCATCGACAGCGCGTCACTTTCCGGCGGCCTGCTTGACTGCGGGGAAAATTCGCCACACATCCCGTAATCACGCAGCCGCTAGAGCGCGATATGTTCCGAAAGCTGTCTGGATTTCGGTAACATACGGAAAGTAATAATAATTTGCAGTTCATCGCATCCAACGCACACGCTCAGTCGCAACTACAGGATCAAGCCAGCCACCGTGAGTAATATGCTCGATCAGGGAAACCGTAC
>JANOQY010000363.1:0-1647 GCA_031414995.1 Betaproteobacteria bacterium | reverse complement strand
TTCGGCCCGCTGCTGATCGGCGCGAGTCTCACGCTGACTTCTTACGTCGTGCATTTGACGAGCAGGTTTGATCGCGTGGTGCCGATGCTTGATGACTGGTTGCTGAGACTAATTCCATTCGCGCTCACCACGCTAGCGCTGGTGTTAGCCTATCGTGCCGTGCCTAACCGCTACGTGCCGGCGCGCCATGCTCTCATCGGCGGATTATTTGCGGCGGTCTTGTTTGAGTTGGTCAAGCACATGTTCGTGGCGTATGTCGTGCGGGTGCCGACTTATAGCCTCGTCTACGGTGCGTTTGCAAGCGTGCCGATTTTTCTGCTGTGGCTGTTCTGCTGCTGGATGGTGGTGCTCATTGGCGCAGAGGTGACGGCAACACTGTCGTACTTCGGATACGCATCCGCACCGCAATCGATGCGCTCCGCCAGCGGGGCAATGGCGTCAGCACGCGTACGCGACGCAATGCAGATTGTGGATTCGCTGGCTGCAGCGCAGGTGCCGCTTGCGTTCAATGTGTTGCGATTGCGCGTGGCAATGCCGATCGAAATTACGGAAGACATCCTGCATGATTTGGTGGAAGCCAAAATTGTCGCGCGCGCGCAAATGAATCGCTTCGTGCTTAGCGGTGGTCGCGAAACAATTCGCGACGAGGATATTCGTGCGGCGGTGGGTGCTGATTAGTTCGTCGCTCGCCGCCGGTCGTAGGACAACTACGATTTTTGAAACTGGAACAAATCGAACCGCGACGTGCGCTCAAGAAGAGTGGTCGCGCGTACGAGCGTGACCTCATCTTGCTCGATCAACTCGAATTCCCGCAGATCGGAAAACGTGTCGGTGAGCGACAGGACCGTATCGTTATCCCATTCAGGATTCGGATTTTGCAACACCAGTGCGGGCATCGGTTTGCCGCCGCTACCGATGGTGGGCTCAATCGTGATGCTTACCGCAGCCGGGGCGAGTAATTCAACGCCGAATTCCATCGCCTCACCTTCGAGTGACGTCAACCAGCGCACCACGCCGACATTCCAACTGCGCCCGCCGACGAATCGCAGGCCCACAACTTCGCCAACCGTCACACCGACTTTGCCGCCTGATTCGCGATACAGGCGCAGTCCGTTCGCGCTTTGATTAAGCACGTGCCACGGTTCCACGCCAATCATCTGCGACATTTCGTCGCGCGGAATTTTCAGCAGCGGAATGGTATCGCCGTCGCGGATGGCTTTAGCGTCTGCTTCCGGGTCTTCCGTGGTGGCGAGCTCGGTGAAGTAGGCGATGGCCTTGATGCCGCCGCAGAGCGCAATCGCTGAATCTGCGGGATTGCGCCGGAATTGCCGTTTGGGCGGGTCGCCCCATAAGCGAATGAGGCGCTGCTGCAAATCCGCCAGATCGTGGGTGGCGCGACTTTTGGCGGCGGTATTGCCGCCCGCGCCGCTTTGCGCACGAACACGCTGCTGCAGTTTTTCAACCAGACGCGTCGGATCGATCAACCGCAACACTTGGCCAGCCGGCGGTATGCCCTGATTGAGCACCTTGGGCGGCTGATCACCGTCGAGTGCGACGACAAAGAATCGTTGCTGGCTCAAGCCTTCGTTGCTGGTGCGAATATCGACCAGTCCGCGGTTTTGGGTCAGCACTTCCTGCACCTTGTCG
>JANOQY010000362.1:0-18414 GCA_031414995.1 Betaproteobacteria bacterium | reverse complement strand
CAAGGCAAATGCAGTAAACCTGAAGCCAAACTCCAACCCGCCTTTTACCGGCTATATTGAACCAAGTCAATACTTTGGCCAAATTTTTGCCTCCGACGGTTGTATGCGCGCAAATTCGGTCAAAAATGAGCGGATAAATGCACTATTGGCATGCACACGTTGGTAAACGCAGGACTTGAATGTCCCGGTCGCTGCCCCTATTATTAGATACAGCTAAACAAGCATCCAGAATGGCGACAAAGCAACCCAAACCCAACGGCCCCGGCGATACATTGCTGCAAGAAACGCCGGCAAAAACCAAGCCGCCTTCAATGTGGCAGGTGGTGATGTACAACGACGACTACACACCGATGGAGTTCGTGATCGAGACCTTGCAGCAGGTTTTTGGGCATACCTATGAACGGGCCACCCAAATCATGCTCAAAGTACACACCGAGGGGCGCGGCGTGTGTGGCGTTTATCCGCGAGATGTCGCCACGATGAAAATGGAACAGGTCGTCGACTACGCGCGGCAGCACCAACATCCGCTACGCTGCGGAATGGAAGAAATGTAAATTAACACTGGCATGCGCATCGCTAAAATTCGCGCTTCAATCCGTATTGCGTTGTAAGGGTTGGAAGTGCTCGAAAGGTTAAGTGGTAGTAAGCTGTAGTTGATTCGATTAGTCGTACTCTTGAAAGGCATATCATGATCGCGCAAGAACTCGAAGTCAGTCTCCACATGGCATTTGTCGAAGCACGGCAAAAGCGCCACGAGTTCATTACTGTTGAGCATTTGCTGCTCGCACTGCTGGAAAATCCATCCGCGCAGGAAGTTTTGAAGGCCTGTGCCGCGAAAATCGACGAGCTGAAAAAAGCACTTTCTGAATTCATCGAGCAACACACCCCCATCGTCGCGGGTGATGGCGAGGTCAACACCCAGCCCACGCTGGGCTTTCAGCGCGTGATCCAGCGCTCGATCCTGCATGTCCAGTCCTCCGGAAAAAAAGAAGTTACTGGTGCCAACGTACTGGTAGCGATTTACGGTGAGAAAGACTCGCACGCCGTCTATTTCCTGCATCAGCAAGGCGTATCGCGGCTCGATGTGGTGAACTTCATTTCCCACGGCATTTCCAAAGTCACGCCCACGGGCGCCCAAAAGGAAGAAACGGAAGCCGAAGGTGCAGAAGGCGGAGAAGCCGGTGGGGCGTTGGAAAGCTTTACGCTCAACCTCAATCAAATGGCCATTGATGGCAAGATTGACCCGCTGATCGGGCGCGACAATGAAGTCGAGCGCGTAATCCAGATTCTGTGTCGCCGCCGCAAGAATAATCCGCTGTTGGTCGGTGAAGCTGGCGTGGGTAAAACAGCCATTGCTGAAGGACTGGCCAAGCGGGTGGTGGATGGTCAGGTTCCTGATATTCTCGCTAAGGCGGTAGTCTATTCGCTCGATATGGGCTCGTTGCTCGCGGGGACAAAATATCGTGGAGATTTCGAACAGCGCTTGAAAGCGGTGTTGAAGCAATTGATGGAAAACCCAAACGCGGTGTTGTTTATCGATGAAATTCATACGCTCATCGGTGCGGGGTCGGCCTCGGGCGGTACATTGGATGCATCCAATCTGCTCAAGCCGGCGCTCTCATCGGGACAACTGAAATGCATCGGCGCGACGACATACACCGAGTACCGCGGTGTGTTCGAAAAAGATCACGCGTTGGCCCGCCGCTTCCAGAAAATCGACGTCACTGAGCCCTCGATTGCGGAAACGATTGAGATTCTCAAAGGGCTTAAATCGCGCTTTGAGTCGCACCACGGCGTGAAATACACCGCGACTGCGCTGACGACTGCGGCTGAACTTTCCGCCAAGTACATCAATGATCGTCATCTTCCCGACAAGGCAATTGACGTGATCGATGAGGCCGGTGCCGCCCAACGGATCGCCCCAAAATCGAAGCAGAAAAAAACCATCGGCAAGCCCGAGATCGAGGAAATCGTCGCCAAGATTGCCCGCATTCCTGCGCGCAATGTTTCCAGTGACGACCGTAGCGCGCTGAAAACACTAGATCGCGATTTAAGATCCGTCGTGTTTGGTCAGGACAAAGCGATTGATGCGCTTGCTTCAGCCATCAAAATGGCACGTTCGGGTATCGGTAATTCGGCTAAACCTATCGGTTCGTTCCTGTTCTCAGGTCCCACCGGCGTTGGCAAAACCGAAGTCGCCAAGCAGTTGGCCTTTATCCTCGGCGTCGAGCTGATTCGTTTTGATATGTCCGAGTACATGGAGCGCCACGCGGTGTCGCGCTTGATTGGCGCGCCTCCCGGCTATGTCGGGTTTGATCAGGGCGGCTTGATGACGGAAGCCATCAGCAAGCACCCATATTCAGTGTTGTTGCTCGACGAAATCGAAAAAGCGCATCCGGATATTTTCAATGTGCTTTTGCAGGTCATGGACCACGGCACGCTGACTGATAACAATGGACGGAAAGCCGATTTTCGCAACGTCGTGATTGTGATGACGACTAATGCGGGTGCATCGGAACTTTCAAAATCGGCCATCGGATTTACAAACGATAAAAAAGCCGGAGATGAAATGGCCGAGATCAAACGCATGTTCACGCCGGAATTCCGCAATCGGCTGGACGCGACAATTTCGTTTGCGCCACTGGACGAGAAAATCATTCTGCAGGTGGTCGATAAATTCCTCATGCAACTGGAAGCACAGCTAACGGAGAAAAAAGTCGATGTCACATACACCGAAGCGCTGAAAAAATATCTCGCCAAGAATGGCTTCGATCCGTTGATGGGTGCGCGTCCGATGGCGCGTTTGATTCAGGATACGATTCGTCGCGCACTTGCCGATGAACTGCTATTCGGGCGGTTGGCCAACGGTGGCAAAGTGACTATTGATGTTGACGCCGATGGCAAAGTGAAGCTCGACATCAGCGAAGAAAAAGAGGCTGCTACGCAGGAATCTTGACGGCTTTTTTTAGACGTGCTTAAAAAAAGGCCATGCCCGCAAAGCGTGGCCTTTTTCTTGTTTGCCCGGTGCGCCATATCGAGAGCAATTTGATAAAACATGCGCTATGCTCTTATTCATAGTACAAACGTGAGCGAACAATCGCTTAACCGTCACGAGGAGAAATGATGAACAAAAAGACAACCCCCGCGTTGGCAACAGGCTTACTTACGGCGCTGACGGTGCTCAGCATGTCGTCGTTCGCACAGACGCCAGCACCAGTCACACCCGTCGTAGCACCTCCGCCAATACCGTTTGCGGCATCCAATCTCACCCCGCTAGGCGTACGGGCGATCGCGGCAAACTGCGCGGCTTGCCACGGCACCAATGGCAACAGCGCAGGTGGGGCGATACCGGGCCTGGCAGGCTCCAACAAGGAATATTTCGTCGCGCAAATGAAGGCCTTCAAGGAAGGCAAGCGCGAAGCGACGCTGATGCACCAGATCGCCAAGGGCTATTCCGACGCTGAGATCGCCGCGGTGGCCGATTTCTTTGCAGCACAAAAGAAATAATTGTGCGGACAATTTGAGGAGAACAATATGAGCATCAATCGCAGAGCATTTTTGAAGGTGTCTGGCGCAACAACAGCGACAGTTGGCGTTTCTGCTATCACCGGTTGCGCATCCATCGGTGGTGCGAGTGGCCCAAAAGTGGTCATCGTTGGTGGTGGCTACGGTGGTGCTACGGCTGCCAAGTACATCAAAATGTGGAGCCCGAATATAGAGGTCACGCTCATCGAGCGCAACGCCGAATTCATTTCTTGTCCGATCTCCAATCTGGTCTTAGGTGGATCGAAGACGATGCAGGACATCACTGTCAGCTATGACGTGCTGCAAAAAAAATACGGCGTGAAAGTGGTGCGCGGCGAAGCCAGTGGCGTGGACGTTGAAAAGAAAGTGGTGCGGATGGCGAGCGGCGAGGCGATTGCTTTCGATCGCGTCATTCTCTCTCCCGGCGTGGATTTCATGTTCGACATGGTGCCTGCGTTGAACAATGCATCAGCGCAGGACAAAATCTTGCACGCATGGAAAGCCGGTCCGCAGACTGTGGCATTGCGTAAACAACTGGAAGCGATGAAAGACGGTGGCGTATTCGCCATTTCAATTCCGGAGGCGCCGTATCGCTGTCCGCCCGGCCCGTATGAACGCGCCTGTCAGGTGGCGGCGTATTTCAAACAGTCCAAACCAAAATCGAAAGTGTTGATTCTCGATGCCAACATGGATGTCACCTCCAAACCGGGCTTGTTCAAGAAAGCCTGGGCGGAGATGTATCCGGGCATGGTGGAATATCGTGGCAGCTCAAAATTGATGGATGTGGATGTCGCCAACAACACCGCCAAGCTCGAATTCGGCGATGTAAAGGCCGACGTGCTGAACGTGCTGCCGCCGATGAAGGCGGGCGGCATTGCGAATGCATTCATCACCGCGAACAAACGTTGGTGCGAGATCAATTGGATTACCTACGAGGCCAAGAGCGTGCCCGGCGTGCATCTGCTGGGCGATGCGTTGCAGATTGCGCCAGCCATGCCGAAGTCCGGCCACATGGCCAATGGACACGGCAAAGCCTGCGCAGCAGCGGTCGTTGCGCTGCTAAACGGCGAGGCACCGAACGCCAGCCCGACACTGTCAAACACTTGCTACAGCTTTGTGTCGGCAGATAAAGTCGTGCACGTCGCGTCCATCCACAAGTACGACGAAGTCGCCAAAACGATGAAAACGGTACCCGGTTCAGGTGGCGTGTCTGCACAAGCAAGCGAGTTGGAAGGGCAGTACGCCATGACGTGGGCGAAGAATATTTGGGCTGATGCGCTGGCTTAAGTTTGGCCTGCGTTTTATCAAAATATCATGAAACTCTAGCACTGGCGCGCTTTTTGGCATTAAAACACTCCGAAATCCTCGCCGGTGCTAGAGTATCTTATTTTCGTGCAACCATCCCGCATTGAACGCATCATTGGCAATCGAGGTGAGAATATGGTCCCGCCACGCGCCGTCGATAAATAAATAATCCTTGGCGAATCCTTCGATGCGAAACCCCAACTTCGCCAGAAGCCTTCCGCTGCGACTATTTTCAGGTCGATAGTTGGCCGCGATGCGGTGCAGTTTTTGTTGCTCGAACATGTATTGATTTGTGACGCGCAAGGCTTCGAGCATCAAACCTTGTCCCTCGTGTTCGCGGTCAAGCTGATAGCCCAGCACGCAAGAACAAAACGGGCCACGTGCGATTTGTGAATAGCCGATGCTGCCGATAATGTGGTCGGGTTGTTCGCGCGGAGTTATCCAGAAGCGCACCGCAGTTTTGGCGTCGAACGCGACGGCGCAATTTTTAACGACATCTTGCCAGTGCGTCAGCGTGTACAAGCCTTGCGGTTCGGGCGGATTCCAAGGCTGCAAGTGCTCGCGATTGCGTGCGACAAATGCAAGCATCGCTGCGGCTTGATCTTTGCGCGGTAACGTTATAACCAGCCGCTCGGTGGAAAGCGCCAACGTGTTCATGCCGCCCCGCTGAAAACTCAGTCCGTTTCGCGCAGAAAACGGACGTGCGAAATCAAGCCGGATGCCCGATCGATGCGATAGATCACGACCGCATGGCGAAGGTCCGGCACCCGACCGGTAATGCGCTCTTCATCGATGACGTAGTTGCCGATGCAAATGCGTGAGGCAATGTCGCAATGGAGATTTGGGGAGCTGGCGAATAGCGCCTGATAGCGTAGACGCATTTCGGCGTGGCCAGCCAACAGGCGCGTGCCTGCGCCGTCTTCAATCACACAGTCCGGCGTGTAGCAGGCCATGAATGCCTCAACATCGTGCGCGTTGTAGGCAGCGAGTTGGGCGTCGACTGGTACCAAATTTTGTGCTGTCATTGCCGCATGGTCCTCATTCAACCAGCAAACACACTCCAGCTTTGCGCGAAATTTTCCAGCGGCATACGTTTGAAACCGGATTTGGCAAACTGGTGCCAGCGGCCTACGATAAACGCCATTACCGCGTTGGCGTAGGCATTAGCGTCCAGCGACGTGTGCAACGCACCGTCAGTCGCAGCCACCCGCGCGCTTTGTCGCAGACTTGCCTCCAGCCGATCATGAAGTTGATTCATGCGCATTTGCAGGCGCGTATCTTCGTTCACGAGTGCGTCGCCGATCAACACCCGCGTCATGCCCTGATTTTTTTGCGCGAAACTGAGCAGCATCGATACTGTGGCCTCGATCTGTTTCATACCGTTGGTTTCTTCGGTCTGAATCTTGTTCACGAGGGAGAAAACCGTTTCTTCGATGAATTCAATTAAGCCCTCAAACATCTGGGCTTTGCTCGCGAAATGACGGTATAGCGCGGCTTCCGATACATCGAGTTTCGATGCAAGTAAAGCAGTGGTGATTTTTTCGCCCTTCGGATCTTCAAGCATATGCGCGAGCGTCTGCAAAATTTCCTTGCGGCGTTCACCCGGTTCCCTCTTTGCCATGCGCCTCTCCTGATCTTCTTGTCGTCTTGTTGCGAGCGTTATTTGCGTCCGCCAAAAATAGACCCCAGCACGCCACGAATGATGCGTCGTCCCGCTTCTGATGCCATCGCGCGCGCCGCACTTTTGGCAGCAGCCTCAACGACACCTTCGCGTTTCGACGACCCCCCACCGGCACCCGGAAATCCGATTTTGCTGAGCATGCCGCCGAGCCCGCCGCTTTCCGTCGCAGGTGAGGGCGTGTCTTCGGTACCGCGCCGTGCTTTAAGTTTCTCGAACGCCGATTCGCGGTCTACAGTTTTTTCGTATTGTCCCGCAACCAGCGAACTGGCCAGCAGCGTCTTACGTTGTTCGGGCGAGATCGGGCCAATCTGTGATTGCGGCGGACAAATCCAAGCGCGCTCAACGATACTGGGTCGGCCCTTCTCATCAAGGAACGACACCAGCGCTTCACCCACGCCAAGTTCGGTGATGACATCGACCACCTTGAGCTTCGGGTTTTCGCGGAATGTTTCCGCTGCAGCCTGAACCGCTTTTTGGTCGCGCGGCGTATAAGCGCGCAACGCGTGCTGTACGCGATTGCCCAACTGTCCCAGTACGGTATCGGGAATGTCGAGCGGATTTTGCGTCACAAAGTAAACGCCGACACCTTTGGATCGCACCAGACGCACCACTTGTTCGATTTTCTCCAGCAATTCTTTGGGCGCTTCATTGAAGAGCAAATGCGCCTCGTCAAAAAAGAACACCAGCTTTGGTTTTTCGCGGTCACCCACTTCCGGCAGGGTCTCAAAAATTTCTGAAAGCATCCACAGCAAAAACGTCGAGTAAAGACGCGGGCTCGAAAGCAATTTGTCGGCGGCCAGAATATTGATAATGCCGCGACCGTTGTCGGTTTGCAGAAGATCGTCCAGCGATAACGCCGGCTCGCCGAAAAATTTGTCGCCGCCTTGCTGTTCAAGCGTCAACAGACCGCGCTGAATCGCGCCAATACTCGCTGCGGAAATATTGCCGTAGTTGGTGGTGAATTGGCTCGCATTTTCGCCCACCCACGCCAGTAGCGCCCGTAAATCCTTCAAATCCAGCAGCAGCAAGCCATTGTCATCCGCAATCTTGAATGAGATTGCCAGCACGCCGGTCTGCGTGTCGTTCAGATTAAAAATGCGCGCCAGCAGTACCGGCCCCATTTCTGAAATCGTGGCGCGAACCGGATGGCCCTGTTCACCGAATACATCCCACAATGTCACCGGGCAGGCCGTCGCGGCGTACTCGAGCTTCAATAGTTTGACGCGCTCCTCGACTTTCGGGTTGGGCTTGCCCGGCTGTGAAATTCCGGTCAAGTCACCTTTTACGTCGGCCATAAACACCGGCACGCCAATGGCCGAAAAATGCTCTGCCATGACTTGCAATGTGATGGTTTTACCGGTCCCGGTCGCACCTGCAATCAGGCCGTGGCGATTGGCCATGTTCGGTAACAGCACGATGTCGGTCAACGATTTATCGACTGTCTTGGCGATGAGCAGAGGGTCTGGCATAGTCCGTGAAATGAGAAGGCAAATGAGAAGACAGCGCGTCGGGAACGTGAGTGAATGTTAACATTACGAATTGAAATTTGTTGGGTCTGAATAGAGTCCCAATCATAAAACTGCGCAAAGGCCACCAAGCGCAGCGAGGGCAAGGCGCGACGAGCACAGAACGAGGCCGTTACCGTTATTGGTAACAACGAGTTCCGCGCGCAAGTCGCAACGCCGCCCTCGCAAGCGACTGGCCGTAATCGAGAGAAAGTAGAAGGTTGCAATGGCGGGACATAGTAAATGGGCAAACATCCAGCACCGCAAAGGTCGGCAGGATGCCAAGCGGGGCAAAGTCTTTACGCGCCTCATCAAGGAAATTACTGTCGCCTCGCGCATGGGCGGGGCCGAGTCGGGTGCTAATCCGCGATTGCGTCTGGCGATGGACAAGGCGTTCGAGAACAACATGCCCAAAGACACCGTCGAGCGAGCCATCAAGCGCGGCGCGGGTGAGCTCGAAGGGGTCAATTACGAAGAAATTCGCTACGAAGGTTATGGCATTGCCGGCGCGGCCGTGATGGTCGATTGCATGACCGATAACCGCGTCCGTACTGTGGCTGAAGTGCGTCACGCGTTTTCAAAATACGGCGGCAACATGGGCACCGATGGCTCGGTTGCCTTCCTGTTCAAGCATTGCGGCACGCTACTGTTTGCGCCCGGCACGAATGAGGAAAAGCTCATGGAAGCGGCGCTGGAAGCCGGTGCTGAGGACGTGGCTGGCAACGACGACGGCTCTTTTGAAGTGGTTACAGGGCCATACGAATTTACAGCCGTGAAAGCCGCATTGGAGAAAGCTGGATTCAAGGCGGAATTCGGTGAAGTCACCATGAAGGCGACCAATGAAGCTGTGTTGACGGGTGACGACGCATTGAAAATGCAGAAACTGCTCGACGCCATTGAGGCACTCGATGATGTGCAGGATGTGTACACGTCGGCCGTGATGGATGAAGCCTAAAGCGCTTTTGATCTAATGGCAGATGCCGTGCTGCGGGCACGATTATTGGTGATCCCAGAGCAAATCGAGACCGAGCGCATGGTGCTGCGCGCAGCAAAGGCCGATGATGGCCCGGACGCCTTTGCCGCAGTGCTTGAATCGGTCAATGAATTGGCGCCCTGGATGCCATGGGTGCATCCCGAGCCCAAGCTGGACGCGTCGGTCGAGTTTCATCAAATGGCCCAATCCAAATGGGCAACCCGCGAGATGCTCGACTTTCAGTGGATGGATAAAACTTCCGGAGAGTTGATCGGAAAAGGCGGATTCCACACCATTAACTGGGAAGTCCCGAAATTTGAAATCGGTTACTGGGTGCGAACATCCATGGGCGGGCGAGGTTATTGCACCGAAGCCGTCAACGCACTTGTCGCGTTTTCAAAACAACAACTAGGTGCCAAGCGGCTGGAGATCTGCAGCGATCCGCGCAACGGCAAAAGTCGACGTGTCGCCGAACGGTGCGGCTTTGGCTTGGAAGGAATTCTCCGCCGGAATATGCGCGACCCATACGGTGGCCTGCGCGATTCGTGCATGTATGCGATGTTTGAATGAAAATTCTCGGGCTCGATCCGGGCTTGCGCGTGACGGGCTACGGTGTCATCGAAAAGGTCGGGTCTACACTTACCTATATCACTTGCGGTTGTATCAAATCCCCTGATGGCGAATTGCCGGACCGCTTGAAGAACATTCTGAATTCAGTGCAGGAAGTGATTTCGCGTTATGCCCCCGCTGAGGTCGCGGTGGAAAAAGTGTTCGTCAACATCAATCCGCAGTCCACACTGTTGCTCGGCCAGGCGCGGGGCGCAGCGATCTGTGCTGCGGTGTCGCAGAATCTGCCAGTTTCCGAATACACTGCACTGCAAGTCAAACAAGCCGTAGTCGGTAATGGCCACGCGACGAAAGAGCAGGTACAGGAAATGGTGAAGCGATTGCTGAATTTATCCGGCTACCCGAGTCCCGATGCGGCAGATGCGCTGGCCTGTGCAATCTGCCACGCGCATGGTGGCGCGCTGGGGGGAATGAGTACGCGGGGGTATCGAGTGAGGGGCGGGAGGTTGGTGAAATGAAAACGGCTGAGGAAAAAAAATGATCGGTCGACTATCGGGCGTGTTGCTCGAAAAAAATCCTCCACAGGTACTGCTCGATGTCAGCGGTGTTGGCTATGAGATCGACGTGCCGATGAGCACCTTTTACAACTTGCCCAAGATTGGCGACAAAGTCGCGCTATTTACACAATTGATCGTCCGCGAAGATGCGCATCTGCTTTACGGTTTTGGCACAGAAGCCGAGCGGGCGACGTTTAAACAGCTTCTCAAAGTGAGCGGCGTGGGCCCAAAGGTTGGATTAGCCGTATTGTCTGGCATGAGCGTGAATGATTTGGCCGAGGCCGTGGCGACGCAGGAAACCGGTCGTTTGACCAGAGTGCCAGGCATCGGCAAAAAAACTGCGGAGAGATTGATGCTTGAATTGAAGGACAAACTCAAGGTCGATGTCCGCATTAGTGTGGGTGGCGAAGCGTCGAAGCCATCCGCTTCGGCTGATATTCTGAACGCACTGATTTCTCTGGGTTACAACGAGAAAGAAGCGTTGTATGCCATCAAGGAACTGCCAAAGGACATCGCAGTATCGGACGGCATCCGGCAGGCCTTAAAGTTGCTCTCAAAATCGTGACGCTGTCGCGTAAAATCAAAACATGATCGAAGAAGACCGACTTATCTCCGGCGGCAAGGCTTCCGTGCACGAAGAGGCACAGGAGCGGGCACTTCGCCCAAAGCTGTTGCAAGAGTATGTCGGCCAACAAAAAATCCGCGACCAGCTATCCATTTTTATCGAAGCTGCCCGTACCCGCAAAGAGCCACTCGATCACACGTTGTTGTTCGGTCCGCCGGGCTTGGGCAAAACCACGCTGGCACACATCATTGCCCGCGAAATGGGCGTAAATTTGAAGCACACGTCAGGCCCGGTGCTCGAGCGAGCTGGTGATCTGGCTGCTATGCTGACCAATCTTGAGCCGAACGATGTATTGTTTATCGACGAGATTCATCGATTGAATCCGGTGGTTGAAGAAATACTTTATCCGGCGCTGGAGGATTACCAGATCGATATCATGATCGGTGAAGGGCCTGCGGCGCGTTCGGTAAAGCTCGACCTGCCGCCGTTCACGCTGGTCGGTGCCACCACCCGCGCAGGCATGCTCACCAATCCGCTGCGTGACCGCTTCGGCATCGTCGCGCGGCTTGAGTTCTACTCGCCGGCCGAATTGAAATTAATCGTTTCCAGATCGGCGAAATTATTGAACGTGCCGGTGGACGATCACGGCGCGGAGGAAATTGCGTTGCGCTCTCGTGGCACGCCGCGAATCGCCAATCGCCTGTTGCGTCGGGTGCGCGATTTCGCGCAGGTGAAGGCAGAAGGCTTTGTCGATAAGGCCGTGGCCGATGCCGCATTGAAGATGCTCGATGTTGATCATGTCGGATTAGACATGATGGATCGCAAACTGCTGCGTTGCATTATTGAAAAATTTGCAGGCGGTCCGGTAGGCGTTGAGAACCTCGCCGCTGCGATCGGCGAGGAGCGCGATACGATTGAAGACGTGCTGGAGCCATATTTGATTCAGCAGGGGTATCTGCAACGCACACCACGTGGGCGCATGGCGACCTTGCTCACGTTCCAACATTTTGGCCTCACCGCGCCCTCCAACAGTAATGCTGTGCCGGAGTTGTTTTAGTGGCCAAACTCTCACTTCGGGATGCGCAGCAAACCCCGCTGTTTAATTTTGATTTTCCACAGCGCGTCTATTTTGAAGATACCGATGCCGGTGGTGTTGTGTATCACGCGCAGTATGTGAAATTCCTCGAGCGCGCCCGCACTGAATGGCTGCGCTATTTGGGTTTTACCAATAGTGAACTTGAGCGCAAATACAAAATGCTGTTCATCGTCAGCGAGATTGCGGTGGAATTCGTTAAACCAGCCAAGCTCGACGACGCGATCAATATCAGCGTTGGCATTGAAAGTCTTGGCCGGGTTCGAGTGACATTTCATCAGGAAATCCGGCGTGGCGAAGATATTCTCGTGAAAGCCCGCGTGTCGGTGGCAACGGTCGCGGCGGAAAGCTTCAAACCGATTGAAATACCTGCTGATGTAAGGAAAAAAATGGAGGCGTCGTGCTGAACCTTTCAAACGACATGGCGATTTTGTCGCTCATTGTGCATGCGTCGATCATCGTCAAGATTGTCATGGCGATCCTGGTCCTCGCCTCGATGATGTCGTGGTGGTACATCTTTGTAAAAATGTTTTCAGTGCGCCGCGCCAAGAAACAGGTTGAAGAATTCGAGCGTGAGTTCTGGGGCGGTACCGACATCGTCGGCTTGTACCAGCGAGCAAGTTCGGGGCAGTATGAACCAGCCGGCATGGAGAGAATTTTTGAAGCAGGCTTCAAAGAATATTTGAAGCTTAAAAGCCGCAGCGGAGCTGATATCGGTGCGTTGATGGATGGAACCCGTCGCGCGATGAAGGCCACCTTTCAGCGCGAGCTCGACTATCTCGAAGCGCATTTATCGTTTTTGGCGACGGTCGGTTCCGTGAGCCCATACATCGGCCTGTTCGGGACAGTGTGGGGAATCATGAACGCGTTTCGCAGTCTGACCAACATGGCGCAGGCAACCCTCGCACAAGTAGCGCCCGGTATGGCGGAGGCATTGATTGCGACCGCCATCGGCTTGTTTGCTGCGATTCCCGCCGTGATCGCGTACAACAAATACACCGCTGAAATTGATCGGCTGGCAAATCGCTACGAAAGCTTTATGGAGGAATTCACCAACATCCTGCAACGTCAGGCGGTGCACTGATCATGCGTCGCCGCCGCCGCGCAATGGCTGAAATCAACGTCGTGCCGTACATCGACGTGATGTTGGTGTTGCTGATCATCTTCATGGTGGTAGCACCTGCCATTCAGCCGGGGCAGATCGATTTGCCGAGCGTGGGGCAAGCACTGAACCCAACCGTTGCGCCGCTGGAAGTGCGGATCAAACGTGATGGCACGATCTCGCTGGTTGATCGCCAGAAGGGCGGGCAAGAACAAACCGTGGCGCGTGAAAAAATGTTGCAGGCAGTAAAAGCGATACAAGCTAATCATCCCGAACAGGCGGTTGTCATCAACGCCGACAAAAATCTGAAATACGACGACGTGCTGCGCGTTATGGATATTTTGCAGGGAGGCAAGATTAAGCGAGTTGGGTTACTCGTCAAACCGGACAAGTAGCATGACCCTCCCGCCACCCATTTCAAGGCATCGCCGCTCACCGCTGATCGAGCGCACTGAGCCCGGTCGCGTGCCCGCAGCGCTGCTGGCGATGATTGTGCACGGTGCTTTTTTTGCATTGATCGTGTTCGGCGTTTCTTGGCAGGTGAAGCAACCCGATGCGGCCATTGCCGAGCTTTGGGACCAATTGCCGCCTATACAAAATTCGCCCGTGGTACCACCGCCGCCAGAGCCGGAGGTGATCAAGCCGGAACCACCGAAAGTCGAGCCAAAGATTGAGCCAAAAATTGAGCCAAAGGTAGAGAAAGCACCGCCGCAACCGACGCAGGCAGACATCAATTTGCGGATCAAACGCGAGAAGCTTGAGAAAGCCGAGCGCGAAAAACTATTGCGCGAGGAAAAAACGCTGAAAGAAAAGCAGAAGCAGGAAGAGATTGATAAAAAGCGCAAGGCTGAAGAAACGAAACAAAAAGCAGCACAGAAAATTGCAGATGATCGTACCCGCGCCGAACAGGTCGCAAAGGACGCTGCTGCGGCAACGGCGCGCAATGCTTCGTTGAACGAGTACGGTGCAAAAATTGCCAAGCTAATTAAGGATCGCGCCAATATTCCCGATTCAGTGACCGGTAAGCCGGAAATTCAGGTACGCGTGCGAATGTTGGTCAATGGTGTGATTTTCGATGCGCAAGTGGTCAAGCCGTCAGGCGATAAAGTTTATGATGACGCTGTTGAACGGGCCATCAATGGCATTCGCAATTGGCCGCAGCCTGAAAGTGCGGAACTTTTTGGTGGCAAACGTGAACTTATCTTGAATATCCGTCACGAACGATAGCTGGCGTATTTGAAATACGTCGACACACTCAATCTTGGGCACAATCAAATACATGTATATGTTAATCAAGCGACGCAATCATCTTTGGCAGTTCTTCCTCACAGGAGCGCTCTGGTGCGCGGGCGCTGCGCATGCCCAGCTCACTATTAACGTTGAAACTAGCTCCGGTCGTCAGGTGCCGATCGCGATTGCGCCCTTCGCGCTCGAGGCGAACGCGCCGCAAAATATTACGCCGCTGATCGCGGCCAATCTGGCGCGCTCCGGCATGTTTCGCATCGTGAATACTGCAGGCATCAGCAATCTGCCGACCGAACCTTCGCAAGTGAACTTTGTCGATTGGTCGAGCCGAAGTACCGAGGCTCTTGTCATTGGCGGCATCAAGCCGTTGCCGGATGGGCGTTTCGAGGTCAGTTTTCGCTTGCTCGATGTGGCCAAGCAAAATCAACTCGCGACCACCTCATACACGGTGAGCGCATCGCAATTGCGCGCCACCGCACACAAGATTTCTGATGAAATTTACGAAAAATTGATCGGTGAAAAAGGTGTTTTTTCCACGCAGATTGCGTATGTGCTGAAAAGCGGCCCGCGCTATGAATTGCACGTCGCTGACGCTGATGGTTTCAATCCGCAGGCAATCCTGAAATCAGTGGAAGCCATCCGTTCACCGAAGTGGTCGCCAGATGGCAAGAGGCTCGCTTACGTCTCATTCGAGAAACGCAAATCCAGCGTGATCGTGCAAAATTTATCGACCGGCCAGCGGGACATCGTGGCTAATTTCCCCGGCGACAACTACGCGCCCAATTGGTCGCCTGACGGTAGCAAACTGGTTGTCACACTTTCCAAAGACGCGGTCGCACAGATTTATGTGATTCCGGCTTCGGGCGGCGTCCCGGCTCGCGTTGTCCAAAGTGCCAGCATGGATTTGAATGCCACATTTACGGGCGATGGCAAAGATATTATTTTTGTTTCTGACCGTTCCGGCGGCGCACAGCTTTACTCCGTCCCGGCGGCGGGCGGTACGCCGCGGCGCTTGACCTTCGACGGCGACAACAACACCAATCCGCGCATGAGCCCGGACGGAAAGCTGGTGGCCTATGTTAGCCGCGAATCGGGTCGGCTCAGGATCGCGACACTTGAGCTTGCGACCGGACAGCGCAACATTCTCACCGACGGACCGCTCGATGACAGTCCAAGTTTTTCGCCCAACGGCCGCACGATTTTGTATGAAGATAAATCTGGTGGCAGGGGAAAATTGGGCGCCGTTTCAGCCGACGGTCGCTTCAAACTGAAGCTCTCCTCGCAGGCGGGTGACGTTCGTGAGCCCGCCTGGGGGCCGTTTGGTTCGTCGGGTGTTCGCTAACGCACAGATGGCGCGGACGAAAAAAGCATAAACTAGATGGCGTTGAACCAAGTAGCGCCGCAGTATTTTTAATCACATGGAGAAAACATGAAAAAAGCTCTGATCGGAATTAGCTTGATGGTATTGCTTGGCGCGTGCGCAAGCAAAGATCCAGTGAAAGATACCAACGTCGAAACGCGGACCCCCGTGTCATCGACCGGCACCACCGGCACACCGACGACTGGCACCACACAAACGACACCGATCTCGGGTACGCAAGGTAAACTTGATCCACTCAAGGATCCGAATAATGTGTTGTCCAAGCGCGTGGTCTATTTTGACTACAACACCGACGCCGTCAAATCCGAGTTTGCTGCGGTGATTCAGGCGCATGCAGGCTACCTCGCGCAAAACCGCAATCGCAAAGTGCGCCTTGAAGGGCATGCCGACGAACGCGGCTCACGCGAGTACAACATGGCGCTCGGCCAGCGCCGAGCCAATGCGGTGCGCCAGGCAACCGCAGTATTGGGCGTCGGCAACGACCGCATGGAAACAATCAGCTTTGGCGAAGACAAGCCCAACGGTGCCGGCCACGATGAAGCTTCGTGGGCGCAGAACCGCCGCGTGGAAATTGTTTACGACGGTGAGTAATTTTAGCTAGATCGCCATTTGGCGCGGTTTTTGGGGTAATTTGTGCCTGAAAACCGCACCAGTGCTAGAGTTTATAAACTTTATCCTCTGCATACCTAGCGCGAACGGAGGCTCTTAGAAGTTTCCTTATCCACAAGAACCTGACAAGCCATGTCCCGAACACCATTTCATTTCTTGCGCGTAACACTCCTGCTTGCGTCAATCGCATTCAGCCTGAACGCGTCCGCCGGCCTCTTCGACGATGAAGAAGCGCGTCGCGATATTAAAAATCTGCGCGCGCAAATTGACCAGCAAAACCGCGACAACGACGCTCGCCTGCAAAGGCTGGAGGAGTCGATCAAGAACCTCGGCATCATTCAGTTGTTGAACCAGATCGAACAATTGAATGCCGAAATCGCCAAGCTGCGCGGTCAGGTTGAGGTGATGTCAAATCTGGATGATCAACTCACCAAACGTCAGCGTGATTTTTATCTAGATATCGATACACGGTTACGCAAGCTCGAAGGTTTGCCGCCCGATACGGCGACAGGGTCATCGGTGTCCAGTGCGCCATCAGCCGTCGCTGCGCCTGCTGTCGCATCTGCTGCATCAGCAACTTCTGCGCCGACACCTTCACAAATTGCCGCCGCGCGCGCAAAAGAAGACGCCGTCTACGATGTCGGCTCGAACGCATTTAAACGCGGCGATTACCTCGCCGCGACGCGCGCGTTTCAGACCTACATAAAGGATTATCCGGCAGGACAGTTGGTTTCAAACGCGCATTACTGGATGGGCATCAGCTACTTCAATCTCAGGGATTACGGCAGCGCGCGCGCGACGCAAGATACGTTGCTTAAACAATTTCCGGATTCTGCCAAAGCACCCGACGCGCTGTTGGCGATGGCAAGTATTTACGTTGAAATTGGCGATAGCGGCTCAGCGCGCAACGCGCTCGAAGATGTCATCGCAAGGTATCCCGCATCAGATGCCGCCGCCAAGGCGCGAATGCGCCTTCCTTCGCTCAGACGTTAGTTCACTGAGTTAATCGTGACAACCCTTACAAAGATTCCTGCTGCGAACATTCGCAAAGCCGAAGGGAAGAAAGCGTTCCCCGTCAGCGCGAATTCCATCACCCGTGCCAGCACGCGCGCCAACACACTACGCATCAACGAAATATTTTTCTCCCTGCAAGGTGAATCAAGTCGCGTCGGTTTGCCGACGGTGTTTGTGCGCCTGACCGGCTGCCCGCTGCGCTGCGGCTATTGCGATACCGCGTATGCATTTCACGATGGCAAAACGCGGCCCATTGACGATGTCATCGCCGAGGTCGCGCAATACCCGACAAAAATTGTTTGTGTGACCGGTGGCGAGCCGCTGGCACAGAAAAATTGCCTCACATTACTCACGAAGCTGTGTGACCTCGGTTACTCAGTCTCGCTGGAAACAAGTGGCGCAATCGACATCGCCGACGTTGACCAACGCGTGTCCAGAATCGTTGATATAAAAACGCCGGGATCGGGAGAAGTTGATAAAAACCGCTGGGAAAATTTGGCGTTTCTGACACGTCAGGACGAAATCAAATTTGTGCTGACTTCTGAAGCAGATTATCGATGGGCCGTGGCATTGCTACGGGAAAAAAATCTGGTCAGTCTTGCACCGGTGCTGTTTTCACCCGCCTTCAATGACGTGAGCTATGCGCAACTCGCCGAATGGATTTTGCGCGACGGATTGAATGTGCGCATGCAAGTGCAACTGCACAAGATCATCTGGGGCGAAAAGCGCGGGGTATGACGATGCAACCAAAACAACGCGCGGTGGTGCTTCTCTCAGGTGGACTGGATTCCGCTACTGTGCTCGCCATGGCGCACGAGCGGAGTTATGAAACCTACGCACTCTCATTTGATTACGGCCAGCGCCATCGTTCGGAGTTGCAGGCTGCTGCCCGCGTGGCCCATGCATTGGGGGCGAAGGAGCATCGCGTGATCAAGCTTGATCTCACCGGCTGGGGCGGCTCTGCGTTGACCGATTCGGATATTGCAGTGCCAACCGCGCCGACGACTGGCATACCGATAACCTACGTGCCCGCACGCAACACCATTTTTTTATCGTTGGCACTCGCGTGGGCTGAAACGCTCGGCGCCCCGAATATTTTTGCGGGCATGAACGCGGTGGATTATTCGGGCTACCCCGATTGCCGACCCGACTACATCGCGGCTTATCAAACGATGGCGCGCCTTGCCACCAGAGCGGGCGTGGAGGGTGTGAAAGGTGGAGAGCTGGTCATTCATACCCCGATCATCCGCATGAGCAAAGCCGATATCGTTCGTGAAGGCACGCGATTGGGC
>JANOQY010000361.1:0-1544 GCA_031414995.1 Betaproteobacteria bacterium | reverse complement strand
GACAATCGTGGCACTGTTCCTTTCAACCTGCTGGCTGCAGCGCCGCTTTCATTTGCTACAGATGGGCGAATAGAACTTGGCGCAGCGCGATTTGATGTCAGTGGTGGAACACTGCAGATTGCGCAATTCAAGATGACTGATGGCGCCATCGCGACACGCGGTAGCGGTTTTGGTTTGCCGCTCGCGGTGGCGATACCGTTTTCAGAAACCCTGAAACGCCATATGGATACCACGCTGAGACTGGGTGCCGAGTGGGACATTGCCACGAACAACAGTGCGCTACGAACTGCTCCAACTGGTTCTGCACCGGTGAACGTGAGCGGCACGCTGCGTGTATTCCGTGAATCCGGCGACATCCGTTTTCTGTCCGAGCCGCCATTCGCGGCTGGACTTGAGAGACTCGACATCAAGGCCGACGTTGCCGACAATGTTGTGAAGGCAACGCTCGCAGTAGCAGGCAAACAGCTCGGTCGAATTGATTTCACCGCCACGACGCGTGCCGAGCAACGCGGGCAAACATGGGGCATACCTGCCAATGCGCCATTGCAATTGAAGGGCGAAATCGATGTACCCTCGCTGGTCTGGGCCACACGCGTTGCGGGCCAACCCGGCGTGACACTCGACGGCAAACTTCGCGCGACCGTCAGCGGTGCGGGCACATTCGGTGCACCTCAATTGTCCGGTCGCGCCACCGGCAGTGCACTCTCCTTCGCTTGGGCTGAGCACGGCATCAAATATAAAAACGGCACGCTGGACGCTGAATTCAGCGACGACACGCTACGAGTGAAACGACTTTCTGTCGCCGCCGGGGAAGGCACACTTGAAGCAGAAGGAACGCTCGCCATCTCAGGACTTAAATCGAGTGGCAAGTTAAAGGTCAAGCTGGATCGCTTCGAAGCGGCGTCGCGTCCCGACCGGCTGGTGGTGGCGAGCGGAGAAGGCAGCATGGATCTGGACGAAAACCGCGTGTCGATCACCGCCAAGCTGAAAGCCGAGCGTGGTTTTTTCGAGCTTCCTGAAAAAAGCGATGTGACCATCAGCGACGATATTGTCATCATCGGCAAAGCGGCGCCTGTTGAGCACCGAGAAAATAAAATGACGACCAGGGTCAATCTCGATATCGATCTGGGCCGCGACTTCCGCATTCGCGGTGCAGGACTCAATGGACGCCTCGGCGGCACATTGCGCGTGGCCAGCGCTGGCACCGGCCTGCCGCGCGCGGTGGGCACGCTCACCATCGAAGAAGGGACCTATGCAGTGTATGGCCAAAAACTCGCGGTTGAACGCGGTGTACTGACGTTCGCGGGGCCAATCCATAATCCCGGCATCGATTTGTATGCCGTGCGCAAGAACCCGCAACCTTCATTGGCGGGCAATACAGTGGAAGCGGGTGTCGAGGTCCGCGGCAGCGCGCTCGCTCCGCGTGCCAAGCTTGTTTCAAGCCCCGATGTGCCTGAGACTGAAAAACTCTCGTGGCTGGTATTGGGACGCGGTCTTGAAAGCTCCAGCAAGGCCGATTTCAGCTTGCTATCCGCAGCGGCCAG
>JANOQY010000360.1:0-12748 GCA_031414995.1 Betaproteobacteria bacterium | reverse complement strand
TCGGCAGCGGGCACTGAACCTGCCCGTGACACCGCCCGTACGTATGCCGGCACCGGCAATTTCGTCAATCAAAAACCACCCACACCAACCCCGCCAAGTGGACCCGAGGAATTCACCCTGAATTTTGAGGATCTGGATATTCGCCAAATCGTGCAATACATCCTTGGAGACTATCTCAAGGAGTTTTTTACGATCCACCCGCAGACAACCGGCAAAGCAACGATACGCGCCTCCAAACCTGTATCTCGTCAGGATTTGTTGCCGATCCTCGAGGGGCTCCTGCGCGATGCCGGACAAGTGATGGTGAGAGAAGAGGGTATGTACAAAATCAGGCCTGCAGCGCTTGGTATCAAGGGCTCAGTGTCGCCGATACTTGGCGGTGTCAATAAGCCGTTGCCAAATGGCTATACGCCGCTGGTCGTCCAGTTGAAGTTTGTCGGCGTGGGCGATATGGCGCGCATTCTGCTGCCCTATCAAGCCGATCCCGCATCCGTGCAGCAGGACCCGATCCGAAACCTGCTTATTCTTTCCGGCACGCAACGTGAATTACGTCACCTCCTCGACATTGTGGAGTTGTTCGACGTAGATTTTCTCGCCGGCTATTCGATCGGCTTATATCCATTATCGACAGACGTGAAGGCACTCGGCGGCGACCTTGATCGTATTTTCGGGGCCGGTACCGCAAGTCCACTCGCGGGCATCGTGAAATACATTCCCATCGAGCGATTGAATGCATTGCTTGTCGTGACCACACAACCGCGTTATCTGGAAGAAGCAAAAAAATGGATTGAACGCCTCGACAAGAGCGGTGGTGTTGCGGGTGGATTGCGGCTGAATGTTTACGCAGTCCAACACGGCAAGGCCGAAAAATTGGCCCAGCTTTTGAGCGAGGTTTATGGCAATAAGCAAGGGGCAAGCACCGCGCCGACACTGGCACCGGGCCAGCGGCCAGTGCAAATCACCTCGCCTACCACCCCGGGCAGTCCGGTTGCGCCGCAAACACCACTACAGTCGGCCATCCAATCGCTTGTGTCGTTTGCGGGGGGTGGGGTTAGCGTATCGAAGGATGTTCGCATCATTGCCGACAATGACAACAACGCGCTGCTGATTTTGGCTTCGCCCTCGGATTACGAGACCATTCAAAGCGCGCTTCGGCAATTGGATGTGCCTAGGCGTCAGGTATCGGTTGAAGTTTTGGTTGCTGAAGTCACACTGAGCGACGATCTGAAATATGGTGTCGAGTGGTTCATCAATGCCCGCAACAACACTGTTGGGTCGTTGCGTGGCGTTAACGGCGACGGAAGCGTAGCGGGATCGTTGCCGCGCCTGCCGGGCACACTAAACTCAACGGGGGCTATTGTTGATCCACGCTCATTGATCCCGACCGCTCCCGGATTGCAACTTATTAACACAGCAATAGGCGGCGACATTCGTGCTTTATTGCAGGCACTCGGTACGGATGGGCGCTCAAAAGTAATTTCTACGCCCCGCGTGATGGTCCTTGATAATGAGAAAGCGACGATTAACGTCGGTGATCAGATTTCTGTCGATACCGGTGCTTCTACCGGCACCGGCACCGGCGGCACCGTGGTCACCACACGCCAATATTTAAGTACTGGCGTGATTTTGACGGTGACGCCACGAATTAACGCGGGCGGTAGGGTCACGCTTGATGTAAATCAAGAAGTAAGTTCCCCGACCAGTACCAGCGCGAATCCGACCATCGCGACACGCAAGGCGCAAACTGTGGTGACGGTGAGCTCTGGTGAGACGATGGTGCTGGCTGGACTGATACAAGATGTGAACAGGACGGGAACTTCTGGCGTCCCACTTTTATCGAAAATTCCGCTAATCGGCGGACTTTTCGGCACGCAGAGTTTGAGTAAAAGTCGCACAGAGCTGGTTTTGCTGATTACGCCAACTGTAGTAACCAATTCGGACGACGCGCGAGCGGTCACTGAGGAAATTCGCAGAAAATTGCCGACGTTGGAGAAGTTTTTACCAAAGACACAGAAATAGCGCATACGATCGCCGTAGCCGGTTCGAAAGGCGCAAGCGACGGCAATATTGTTGCAAAAACGCCACAGACGGTGGAAAAGCCCCGGAATCTATTGACGGTAAGGGTAGAATTTATTACTCTTTTTTTGAGGCAATTTTTATCTCAGGTTTTACTTTAAGTATTGCCGAGAAGAAGCGGATTAATTGTGCAATTTAAATTTTCAGGCGTCATTTTTTTCGCAGTCATATGGGCAGTAAATCTCGTCGGTTGTGGGTCGATAGGTCCGACCCAAACGTCGGTAATTGACGAGAAGAGTGGGGACGCTGTGTCGCGGCTCGTACTAGGGCGTGCGCAGGAGCGCTGGGATGCACTAATCAAGTCAGAAGTGAATGTCGCGTACCAGTTCATCAGTCCGGGCGGACGTTCGCTGATGAGTGTTGAACAGTATCGGCCCAGGGTGCGCACCGGTTTTTGGCGCGGTGCCAAGGCAGATAAGGCTGTGTGCGGGACAGAGACATGCGAAGTAACGGTGTTGGTGGATTTAACTGTGCAGGGCGTAAAATTCACCAACCCAATCAAAGAAACGTGGATTTTGGATGCGGGCAAGTGGTGGTTTGTGTACCAAGGCTGAGCGCGCGGCAAAATGCAGGTGTACGGTATACCAACAAAAAAGTTTGAAAATTGGGTTTAGCTGGTATAAACTTGTAGTGTTGTAGCTTCTAAAGTGATCACTTTAATATCTAAAAGGAGTATTTTAAAAAATGAATACGTTCAAAATGAAATCGATGCACGCAGCCGTACTGGCGGGCTTGGGAGCGCTAGGCGCTGCTGGTACCGCTAACGCAGTGCATATCAATCCGGATGGTGAGGGCCAAGTTCTGGTTTATCCTTACTACACGGTTCGTAGTGGTATCGCCACTGCGATGTCTGTCGTTAACACGACTTCCCTGACAAAAATTGTCAAAGTCCGTTTCCTCGAAGGCAAGAATAGCCGTGAGGTACTTGACTTTAACTTGTTCCTGTCACCGCAAGACGTTTGGACTGGCGTTATCATCCCAACGGCAGCTGGTGCAAGGCTTGAGACGGGCGACAACTCCTGCGTGACCCCTAGCGATCTGTTCGGCAATGCTGCTGGCGTGATCCGCACGGACGGAACGTTGCCACTCAACGAGTTCAAGAACTACACGTACATTGCGCCAACAGCGGACAACACCAGCTTCGGTACGCTGGATCGTACCCGCGAGGGCTACATGGAAATCATCGATATGGGCGTTGTTACCAACACCATCATCACTGGTTATATTAAGCACAATTCAGCCGGCGTTCCAGCTAACTGCGGCGCACTTGATGCATATGATGGCTTGTCCGCAACTGCCCCAACGACTGCTGGTGCTGCTGGCCGATTCGCTCAAACCGGTGGTCACTTGACTTCCCCAGTCGGTGGTCTGTTCGGTCGCGCAAGCCTGATCAATTCAGCTAACGGTACCAACTATGACCTCGAGCCAACAGCGCTTGATGGCTGGTGGGCACCTGCAGTTGCAGGCACCGCAGCATACTTCCCATCGGGCGATTTGAACCCTAACATCTCCCTGAGCCCTGGTATCAGCACAGTCAGCAACGTGTTCGTGACCGGACAGCCTGCCCTCCCAGCCACCGCTGGTGTGGTCACGGCGAACTGGTTGTCATCCCGCGATGCAGTTTCGGCTGTGTTCATGCGTGATACGGTTGCTAACGAGTTCTTGACCGACGCTGGAACCATCTCGAAGACCGACTGGATCATCACCATGCCAACCAAGAAGAACCATATTCTTGTTGGCACAGGTGTCCCAGCAGTTGGCGGTCGTCCGTTCAGCAATAACTTTGCGAGCGCAACGACAACCGGCGCATGTGATGCGTATGGCTTGGGTATGTACAATCGTGAAGAAGGTACTTTGACTGCTGCGCCGGGCACCATTCTGCCGTCGCCGCGCCCACCTGCACAACAGGCTGCTGGCCAAGTTCTGTGTTGGGAAGCGAACGTACTGGAATTCGGTACAACTGGCTTGCTCGGTTCGAACAACAACTTCCGACTCCTGAATGGCTTCGATGTATTCGCTTCCACGACAGCCACCACGACGGGTGCAGCATTCGCGACACTTGGTCGTCGCGTACTGCAAGGCCCGAATGGCTGGGCATTCCTGAGTTTTGGTAATGTTGCAGATGCATCGCAAGCTCAGCAAAGCATTACACCAGTCAGTTCATCGCTGAATGGTGTTGCCGATGCAGTGCCACGCGTTCACTTCGGTCTGCCAATTATTGGCGCAATGCTTCACAACTACACAAATACTGGTGTTGCTTCCGCTTACGGCGGTTCGATCCCACATAAGTACACACGTCTCATCCAGTAATATTGTTATGTCGACAACGACAAAACAGGAAAAAGGGGCCGAAAGGCCCCTTTTTCTTTAACACTTTGAAAGCTATCCTCGTATAACGTTATATGTGGACGTGTTTAGAACGGAAACAACGGATTGGACGCAACGCCGCAACCATTTGCTCTCAGGGCGCGTATCTGTACGATCTATGTCTGCATGGCAATGAGGAACAAAGCGCAGATGTGAAGTTCTAAAGCATTCAGAAGCACTTGCCTGTAGCAGTCGTGAATGATCCCGAAAGGCGTTCTGGATTGTCAGGCTGCACCGTGAAAAGGTGCTCGGGTGGTAGAATGTACATACGCGTTCAATTCAACATCTTTGATAAAACTCATGTTTGAGGTTTTTATAGGTCAAACGCAAAATATCAGAGAAGAATGCTGGCAGTGTTCATTCGGGTCATTTCAACAAGGATGAGTCGATAGTCACTGCGGAGACGTAAAGATCGAGGTACAAATGGTTGGCATCACCAGAAACAAACAGTTTTTCCTAGCAGTGCTGTGCAGTTGGCTTGTCACATTGTCCATCGGCAGTGCATATGCAGTGGCACCAGATGCGCCTACCGGTCTGACTGTCGCAGCTGGCAACGGCAACGTAACGGTGGAATTCGCCCCGCCCGTCAACAATGGCGGCAGCGCTATCACAAGCTTTACCGCCACGTGTGGCGCGAAGAGTAATAGTGGCCCAGCATCCCCAGTTGTTGTGAACGCACTCGCTGGCGGCGTAGCCGTTACCTGTGCTGTCACCGCCACCAATGGAGACGGTACAAGCACAGCTTCCGCAAGTTCTAATAGTGTCACGCCCCTGCTGCTAACGGCTGTCCAATCACGGAAAACCCACGGTAGCGCCGGAACCTTCGATCTACCGATAGACAGAACTCAAACCGTTGGAGGTTCAGTTACTGTCGAGCCACGCGCAATCGGTAGCGGACACAAAATCGTCTTCCAGTTTGACGGCACGATCACGAGCATCGGGACTGTCACGGTATCGCCCAACATGGCAGTAACATCAACTTCCACGTCGAATGAAATTGTGGTCACACTTAGCAACGCAAGCGACAACCAACGAGTCGCCATCACGCTGGCGAACATCAATGGCACGGTAAGTACGCCGACGGTAGCGCTCGGTTTTCTGCTTGGCGATGTCAACAACTCACGGTCAGTCAATGCTTCCGATATAAGTGCGGTGAAAGCGCGTTCCGGTGCCGTCGTCACCAGTGCCAATGCCGTCTACGACGTAAACGCATCCGGCGGTATCAACGCGGCCGATATCTCAGGTATCAAGGCACGCGCAGCGACCGTGTTGATAACAGGGGCTTCAACGATCACCAGCTCCGCAACCGCCACCATCGGCTACGTAGGCGAGTCATACAGCTTCAACCTGACGTCAGACAGCGCTCTTGCAACTATTTGGTCGGTAAGCTCCGGATCACTACCATCAGGGCTGTCGCTCAACTCGCTCACGGGACAGATTAGCGGCACGCCAACAGCCGCCGCTACTTACACGTTAACCGTACAGGCCAACAATACGATAGCGCCACTGCCCACGCAGGTGGTCAATCTTCAGATTATTCCCGCCAGGGCACCGCAAATCACCAGCGCAACGCCTGCCGCCGCAGCAGTTGGTGTGCCTTACAGCCATACTTTTACAGCAGTTGGTGGGCAACCAATCGTCTGGTCTGCGCCGGGTGTGCTCCCCGGATGGTTGACGCTTACGAGTGGTGGGGTCCTATCTGGCACGCCTCCGGCCCAAAGCAGCATCACGTTCACCATTACAGCGACTAACGCCGTCGGGTCAGTTAGCCAATCCGTCAATATTTCGGCGAACCCGCCGGTACCGATCTCGATGACCAGCGCATCGCCAGCTGGCGCAACTGTAGACACTTTGTATTGCCACGCCTTTACCGCGTCGTTACCGATTCCATCAGGCGGCTGGCAAATCAGCGCAGGTGCTGTGCCTGAATGGGTAACGCTTAACGCCAAGCGCGGCGTTATTTGTGGCATACCAAGATCAGCCGATGTCGGTACCACTAATTTCACCATCACCGCAAACAACGGGGGCTCGACAGCCAGCCAGGCCGTAGCGCTGACGGTCGGGACCGTTTACGTGCCGCCGCCGGTCATCACCAGCCCAACCCCTGCGAACGCAACAGTCGACCTTACGTACTGCCATCCATTCACCGCGTCCCAAACCATCGCGTCAGGTGGTTGGACCGTGATAGCAGGCGTGAAGCCAGAATGGGCCACGCTGAATGCAAAACGTGGTGTGATTTGTGGCATTCCGCGGACAATCGACATCGGTTCAAGCACCTTCACCATATCCGCAAACACCGGGGCCGCCACTGCCACGCAGTCCGTCACTCTCACAGTAGGTGCAGTACCACCAGTACTGCCAACAATCACGAGTGTAGCCCCAACGGCGGCGCTGGTCGGCGCTTCGGTCACAGTTACGGGCACTTCGCTTTCGAGTGTCACATCAGTGAAGATCGGGACAGCGAACGCTACCCCATTTACCATCAATGGTGCAGGCACCACCATTACCACCACGGTCCCGGCAACCGCTGTACTCGGCGTGGGCAGTATCGTATTGGGCACCGCAGCCAACGCGACGGCAGCAACCGCGTCTTTCGTTGTGCTGTCGGCATCAACTGGCGAAATTTCCATCGACGGCATACCGCTACCGGCAATATCCAAATTTCCCACTGTAACGCCAACGCATGCCGGGTTGAGCGGTGCCGGTAGCTATGTAAACGCATATGCAATGGATCCCACACGATGCAACACGTCGCCCACGCTTCGTCGCTCCTGGCAGCACAACATTGATCTAGCCGATTATCGGCAGCGTGTTACTTCAGACCTGTTTGCGATGCAGGGTGATGAAGCGCTAACGTACAAAATTACCATCCCGACTACTGACGCCGCGGGTGGCTTCACCTATCAAGACAACGTCGGCTCAGGTGGCAATCTCGCGACAGCCTTTATTTCAATCAGTGCGACACCATGCGATTTCGACGTCACAAAAATACCGTATGTCGCCTCGTCACCGACGAAGCAGTGCTATCAAACAGTCGGCGCCGGCGGCAATGTTCAATGGGCTAATTTCCCGGTGCAGTTCAATGCATATGTTTATTGCAATCTGGTCAAAGGCGCGACGTATTACGTGAACATCCGATTCATAGACGGCATCAACCAGCAAGCCACCACCTGCCAGAGCGGGCTTTGCGGCGGTGGCTTCACCTTCAATTAATGATCGAAACGGTGGCCACAGTTTGCGGCCAGACGCTATTTCCATACTCAATATTCAGGTCGCCCATGAAACATATTTCAAAATTTGCCGCTGTTGTATTGGGACTGAACCTTGCAATCACCGCAAGCGTTTACGCTCAAACCATCACCAGCACCGCGCCCCCGGCGGCGACGCCGGGAGTTTCTTATTGCCACCAATTTACCGCCTCCCAAACCGTTTCGGCTGGAGGATGGACCGTCAGCGCTGGTGTGCTTCCAGACTGGGTGGCGCTCAATCCCAATCGTGGTGACTTATGCGGTATTCCACTAGTGGCGGATGTGGGAACCACCAATTTCACGATCTCGGGCGGAGCCGCCACACAAGCGGTGGCCTTGACGGTAAGTGCTGTTGCGCTGCCGACGCCAACCATCACAAACATAACCCCCGCATCTGCACCGGTTGGTGCTTCGGTCACCATCAATGGCACCGCGCTATCGAGTGTTACGTCGGTCAAGATCGGTACAGTCAATGCAACACCATTTACCATCAATGGCACCGGCACAACTATTACCACCACGGTGCCGGCTGGCGCCGTCCTTGGCGCGGGCAGTGTTGTGCTGGGAACCGCCGCTAGCGCGACTGCTGCAACAGCTTCTTTCCTCGTAGAGACACCAGGATCTGGTGAGTTTTCGATTGACGGAATTTCTATCCCAACAATATCCAAATTTCCTACGGTGACACCGGTGCATGCCGGGTTGAGCGGTGCGGGCGGCTATATGAACGCATATGCCATGAGCCCGACGCGCTGCACCACAACGCCCACGTTGCGCCGTTCGTGGCAACACAACATTGATCTGGCTGACTATCGGCAGCGTGTTACGTCAGACCTGTTTGCGATGCAGGGCGATGAGGCGCTAACGTACAAAATCACCATTCCAACCACCAACGACGCTGGCGGCTTCACTTATCAAGACAACGTCGGTTCTGGCGGCAATCTTGCGACAGCCTTTATGTCGATCAGTGCGACACCATGCGATTTCGATGTAGCGCAAATACCTTATAACGCCTCGTCACCAACCAATCGGTGCTATCAGACTCTCGGTGCTGGCGGCGCAATTCAGTGGGCCAATTATCCGTTGACTGTACAAAACGCCTATGCATATTGCAAACTGACGAAAGGTGCCACCTATTACGTCAACCTCCGTTTTGTAGACGGCATCAGCTTGCAATCTACGACGTGTCCAAACGGGCTCTGCGGTGGAGGTTTTACGTTTAACTGATGACCCACACTATCGAAACGGTGGCCGACCTTTGGCGGCCACCGTTTTTTTTCCACAACACATTTAGATCGAACATGAAACAACTGTCAAAACTAGCTGCACTATTCGTCACAGCAACAGCAATAGCATTCACCACAGGTACTAATGCGCAAGCCCCTAAGTCCGACGCTGTACTCGCGTCTAACAGCCGTGTTAGCGTTACTTATGAAGATTTACTCGCAGAGTTGCAGCGTCTGCCAGAAGAACATCGCATGGATTTTTTGCTGAACCCGCCGCGTCTGGCTAAAGTTGTCGAAAGCATCCTGATTGCTAAAGTCATGGCAACTGAAGCGCAAAAATCCGGCCTGCAAAACCAGCCGAACGTGGCGGCAGAAATCCGTAATCAGACCGAAAGGGTGCTGGCAAAGTATCGCCGCGAAGAGCTCGCCGCCAACGCGCCAAAAATAGACTTGTCCGCACTTTCCCGCGAGATTTTCCTGACCCGCGCCAAAGATCTTCAGCGCCCAGCGCTATATACGAGTTGGCATACGCTGATCAAATTGACTGATCGCGCACGGGATGTCGCACTTGAGCGCGCGAAATTGGTCAAGGAAAAGGCCGATGCCGGCGAGGAGCTTGGCTCGATAGCGAGGAAGTACTCCGACGATGATTCGGTGTCAAAAAACGCGGGCTACATTCAACCTACGTCGCTCGACGTACTCGACAGTGCATTCGCCAAGGCGCTTGAGAAGTTGCAGCCAAATGAGTCCACCATCGTCGAAACTGAATATGGCATTCACGTTGTTCGCCTGATTAGGATGGTACCGAGTTACCGCCCCACCTTCGAAGACGCCAAACCCGCGATGCTGGCAGAGGCAGATAAAGTCTACAAACAGCGTTTTGAAGAAACCTATTTGAACGAAATCCGCAACGACCCAACGCTTAGGTTTAACAAAGAGGTGCTTGATCAAGTGCGCCCGAAGCTGCCGCAAATTCCGCCACCGCCGCCAGCAACAGGGCGCGCAAGGTAGCCTTAGTGTCTAATTTCGACGCAGCGCAAATTTATGCAACCATATACTAGCTCGCACGCTTGATAGCACCTGGACCACAACCCTTGCTGCTGCTGGTTCGGTTTACCGAGCGAGAAATTCTGTCGCGCTTCGCTGGTAGCGCCTTTGGGCTTGTCTGGGCGCTTGCCAATCCGCTGCTGTTGTTGGCCATATACACGTTCGTATTCGGCCAACTCTTCAAAACCCGGATGGGTGATCTCTCGACCGATAGTTACATCGTTTTTCTTGCCATCGCATTGTGGCCATGGATGATGTTTGCCGATGGCGTGATGCGCGCTATGCAAAGTGTGCAAGCGAATGCGCCGCTAATAAAAAAGGTCGCGTTTCCGCATCTGTTGCTGGTGCTAGCGGCGGTGAACAGCGTGTTTCTTGTACATCTGGCTGGTTACACGGCAGTACTGCTACTGCTCGCAGCCACTGGCTCCAGTCTCCATTTCGCGGGGATTCCATCCTTGCTTCTCGCCATCGCAACGCTGTATTTTCTGGCAGTGGGTGTCGGTGCTTTTTTCGCAGCGTTGCAAACGGTATTGCGAGATGTGGAACAAGTAGTTGCCCCTGCGCTGATGATGCTACAGTTTCTCACCCCGGTGCTTTATCCGGTTTCCGCGATTCCTGAAGCTTACCGGCACTGGTTTGCGTGGAATCCATTGACCGGCGTTATGCAGCATCTGCGGGATGGTTTGCTACTAGGCACTGCGCCGCAAATTGGAGATCTGTCGATGTTATTCGCGGGGGTCGTCATCGCGACCATTGGCATCAGCTTTTTTGTCCGTCTATCCCCGTATTTCGAGGACTTTCTTTAGCCAGCGCTGAAACGACGCCAGAGTTGAGAAAACAATATTGGCGTAAGTGATGACCGATAACAATCGCGACTCGCATATAATTTTTGCCTCACTAACCCAGACGCGAATTATTTTGTCCGTCTCCAACTTGCGCTAGCCAGCTTACCGTGTCTGTCCCAGTCCCTTCGCCCGACGACCTTATCCGTCTGCAAAAAATAAGTAAGGACTACCCCATCATCCGCACTGGGGCTGGCCGCTTGCAAACTGTTTTTGAGTTGCTAACCGGGCGCGCGGTGCATGATTTTTATCGTGCGGTTGACGATATCAGCCTCAACATCCGTCGAGGCGAATCGTGGGGAATCATCGGCGAAAACGGTGCGGGCAAATCGACGCTGCTCAAAATCATTGCCGGCGTGGTCAAAGCCTCTCGCGGCAGTATCGTTATTCAAGGGAGGGTGAGCGCGCTTCTGGAGTTGGGCACCGGATTTCACCCCGAATACAGCGGACGCGACAATATTTTCCTGGCCTCGGCGTTGATGGGTTGGACCCGTGCCGAGACCAATGCACAACTTGATGCAATTTTGGCCTTTGCCGATATTGGCACCCACATTGATCAACCCGTTAAAACGTATTCGTCAGGGATGGTGGTGCGATTAGGCTTCGCGGTCGCCACCTCTTTGTCCCCGGACCTACTGGTGACAGATGAGGTGCTCGCCGTTGGTGACGAGTCATTTCAAAAAAAATGTCTCCGTTGGATGGAGGAATTTCGGGCGCGCGGTGGCACCCTGTTGCTCTGCTCACACAGCATGTATCACATTCAATCACTCTGTCAGCAGACGATGTGGATTCACGACGGCAAAGTGCGCATGCAAGGGGAATCGTTCGCGGTGACGCAGGCCTATCTCGCCCATCACGAAGCCAAGAGCCGAAAGGATGAAGCCGCACACCCGACATCAGCTGTCGTGGGCGCGCCATATCCGGTGTTCACTGCACTTTGGATTGAGGACAACACCGGTGCCTGCCGCGAGTCATTCGATATGTCCGAAGACATCTGGCTTTGCGGCGCCTTCCAATCGCCCGAGGATCTGCCAACGGTACTCATGGCGGGCGTCGTGCGCATGGATGGCACGCCCGTATTCGGCACGTTCTCCAACGACGCGGGATTTAGCGCGAACCGGCTGGCACCACATGTATTCGGTTTCCGCGTCATTTTTCCGCACAACGCGCTTTTGCCTGGCATGTACCATCTGCGCGCGCACACGCTCGATGATCATGGGTTGCGGATGTTCGATACTCGCGAGGTTGTTCTCACCATCCGTGGCAAGACCCGAGACCATGGTTTAGTGCGCCTCGAGCATGAATGGGCCGCAGGCCACCAGAGGCGCAACTGACCATGCAGCAGCCAGCACTTTCGCCAGAGCTGTTAGCACTGGCGCAGCAATCGTTTCAGCATCAGGCGGCGGGCCGATACGCCGAAGCCGCGCAAGGCTACACCGCCGTGCTCGCACGCGTTCCAGGGCTATGGTCGGCGTGCTACAACTTGGGTCTGGTTTATCAGCACCTGTCTCGCCTGCCCGAAGCCGCAGAAATGTACATTCGCGCAGTGCGGCTGAACCCACAGCTCGCGCAAGCTTTCAACAATCTGGGCAATGTTCTCAAAGCCCTGAAAAACGACGCTGATGCGATCAATGCTTATCAACGCGCCATCGCCCTCAATTCACAGCTTTTTGAGGCCAGCTACAACCTTGCCACGATGTTGCAGGCACGCGGCGAGCACACAGCAGCAAACGAAATGTTTCGGCAGACGGTCACAACCAATCCAATGCATCTATTGGCATGGGACGCACTTTATCGCAGCCTGTTAGGGCTGAAACGATACGAAGAAGCCAAAGAAGCGTTTCTCGCATGGGATCGCGCCATGCCGCCGAGTCCTGAACTGGTGACAGCTGGTCTCGCATTATGTCGTCCGATCGGCGACCCGGCGTTCGAGGCACGCTATCTC
>JANOQY010000359.1:0-1813 GCA_031414995.1 Betaproteobacteria bacterium | reverse complement strand
GTTTTGAGGCAAGTGCAGGCTTTCGCTCGCCGTCTCCTAAATCCAAAAAGTTTTGAAACCGAGCTTAGCCTTGACCCGACAAGTGGTTTGCCGACGGGAATCATCGGACGAATTTCACTTGCTGAGCCGTCAGGTGAACTGCGAGATCAAGGGATTTCATCTGTGGATGGAATGTTCGAAAAAGTAAACAGTGCCCTTGGATCGTCGGGCCTCAAGATATGGGTGCTTCTTGATCGCCTCGACGTCGCTTTCGCAGAAAGTCACAAACTAGAAGCAAATGCTATAAGAGCATTGATGCGCGTTTACAGTGATCTGCGCGGTCAACCCAATATTTCGCTGAAAATTTTTCTTCGAGAGGACATCTGGAATCGGGTGACAGCTGGTGGACTCCGAGAAGCTAGCCACATCACGCGCTATGAACTTATGGCATGGACGCCGCCGATGCTAATGAACCTCGCTATGAGACGGTTGCTGAGCAATGATATTTTAGTTTCAGAAATGAAGATAGATAAAGATGAAATCTTAAGTAGTGCGCAGAAGCAAGAGGAGCTGTTTTTACGAATTTTTCCGTCGCAAGTTGAACAAGGGCCTCAGAAAGCAACAACATTCAACTGGATGGTCACTCGATGTAGCGATGGAACGGGAAAGACCGCGCCGCGCGAATTCATTCACTTGTTGAGATGCATCAGGGATGAAGAAATTAAACGGCTTGAACGTGGTGGACCAACCGTGGACGGAGAGCAGCTTTTTGATCGAAGTGTTTTCAAGCTGGCCCTACCAACTGTCTCAAGCAACCGGTTAAATACCTATTTATACGCGGAATATCCTACTGAACGAGAATTTCTTGAAAAGCTGGAGGGGCAAAAAGCCGAGCAAAATCCGGAAACTTTGGCGTCAATTTGGGGTGTTGACCGTGATGATGCTGTAAAGAAGGCCGGGGAATTGGTTGCACTGGGATTTTTTGAACAACGGGGCACGCGATTAGAGCCGACTTTTTGGGTGCCCTTCCTTTATCGAGACGGTCTGAACATGATCCAAGGCAAAGCAGAAAGCGAGGTAGAATAAGCGGCATAAACGATAGCAATTCGTTAGCCTGCTTTGACGCGTTCGTTATCGCAGGGCATTCAAATCCCCCCGGGATTATGATGACAGGTGCGACAACTCCCAAACGATGTCCGCTTTCAGGGTCTATAATAAGCTGAACCAACGACAGGAACCTTGTCGCAACCGGACGTTCACCTCGCCCCCCTCCCCCTTGCAATGTTGGATTATCTCTGTCAGCTTCAGCCCTGAACATCGCCAACCGCCCTATCGCTGTCGGGGCTTGCAATCAGCGAATGCTGACGTGGCAACGCTTAATCCCAAAATCCGACAAAGCCGTTTAAGGTGAGCCCTTAGTGTGACTTTTCACGCAATTCTGCGGTTTTGGGGGCATCAAGCGCGGTCCGAGCCATCGCCGTAAAGCACCTCTGCCCGCTTCACAAAAGCGTCGGTCATTTTGCGGAGTGCGGTGTTGAAATACTGGCCAGCCAAAGCCTCAAATATCCGGTTGGAAAAGGCGAAATCGACGGTGAAATCGACGATGCAGCCGTCCGCGGTTTCTTCAAACAGCCATTGGTTGTGCAAATGCCGCATCGGGCCGTCGAGATATTCGACTACGACCTTTGACTTTGGCGTTTTCAGGACACGCGAACTGAAAGTTTCTTTGAGCGCTTTGAAGCCGACGACTAGGTCAGCGAACAATTCTTCGTCAGTGTTGGACCGGATGCGCGCCGCCGCGACCCAGGGCAAAAACTCTGAATAGCGGCTGACG
>JANOQY010000358.1:0-4260 GCA_031414995.1 Betaproteobacteria bacterium | reverse complement strand
AGCCACAGACTCAAGCCCTTTTTGGGACGGTCCCGGTAGCCAATCGGGTCGCCCCAATAGGCCGACAACATCGGGTCGAGTGTGAACGATATGAAGAGACTGACGAGCACCGATGTCGCGACGGTCAGCGCAAACGGCCGGAACCATTCGCCCGCGCCGCCGCCCATAAAGGCCACCGGAATAAACACCGCAATGATCGAGAAGGTGGTGGCCGTTACTGCCATGCCGATTTCGGCAGTGCCGGCGCTGGCCGCTGTGCGCCGGTCAGCGCCCATTTCCATATGGCGGACAATATTTTCCCGCACCACAATGGCATCGTCTATCAATACACCAATCGCCAGCGAGAGCCCCAGCAAGGTCATGAAGTTAAGCGTGAAGCCGCAGGCCCACACGGCGATAAATGCAGCGATCACCGAGGTCGGCAAGGCCAGCGCGGTGATGAGCGTGGAGCGCCATGAATTGAGGAATGCGTACACCACAAAAATCGTCAGCACCGCGCCAAACAGCAGCGCCTCGATCACGTTGGTCAAACTACTTTGTGCGTTCTTTCCGCCGTCTTGCGTGACTTCAAGCTTGGTGCCCTTTGGTAATGTCTTATTGATTTCCTCAACGATCTTGCGAATCTTGTTGGCCACGGTGACGGTACTGGCATCACGCGAACGGGTCACAGAGATGCCGACGTTTGGAAGGCCGTTGCGCAAACTGAATCCGGCGAGTTCCGCAAAGCCGTCGGCAATGGTCGCGACCTGACCGAGCCGCACTAATTCACTGCCGCGACGTTTAAGCACGATCTGCTCGAACTCGGCCGGCGACTCGATTCGACCAACGAGGCGAATGCTTTGCTCGTCGAGCGGCCCCTTCACGCGCCCGACTGGTGCGGTGGTATTTTGCGCGCGCAGTGCAGCGACGACTTCGGTCACCGAGACATTGAATTCGCGCAGTTTCTCCGCCCGCAACAACACCGAAAGCTCGCGGCGCAACGAGCCATTCACGTTCACCGTCGCGACGCCATCGATGGCGCGGAATTTGTCGGCGAGTACGTCTTCGGCCAGCCGCGAAATTTCTGCGTGCGTTTGTGCCGACGACGACAGCGCCATCTGCATGATCGGCTGTGTTCCCGGATCAATGCGTCGCAGGATGGGTTCGCGCATTTCGATCGGCAGTTTATGCCGCACCGAGGCAATCGAGTTGCGGATTTCATCGGACGCTTCGATCATGTTCTTCTTGAAATTGAAGATGATCACGATGCTGGCCGAACTCTCTCTGGCCGTTGATTGAATCTGATAGACCTGCGAGATACTTTGCAATGACTTTTCAACGCGATTGATGATTTCGCGCTCCACCGTTTCCGGCGATGCGCCCGGATACGGGATGTTGACGACGATCACCGGCTGTTCTACGTCGGGATTCTGATTGACACGTAAATTCTTGAGCGCCATCAGGCCCAACACCATCAGCATGATGATGATGACGACCGTCGTGACGGGCCGCTTGATACTGAAATCGGATAGGAACATGGCTTATTTCCCTTTTGCAGCTACTGGTGTGGGTGCGGGTACGGGCGCCACAGGCGTGGCCGCGGGTGGTGCGGCGCCACCAGCGGTGCTCAGCGCAACTACCTGCCCGTCTTTCAATGTCGCAGCCGGATAGCGAATCACGCTGTCGCCCTCGGCCACGCCGCTGACAACAACGAAATCGCCGCTGCGCAAATCGCGTTCACCGAGGACAACGGTCGTTTTGTGGGGTTTTTTGTCTTTCATGCGCCATAAGGACGCAGTGTCACCATCGCGCACCAATGCGGTTGCGGCAATGGTGAGGCTGGTCCTGCTGGCGGCTTCGATGCGACCTTCGGCATACAACCCGGCCAGCTTCGGCTGCTTTTCGCCCGCAAAATCCACCAGCACCTCGACCTGGCGTGTGGTGGCGTTAGCCGAAGGATTGACACGCCGAACCTTGCCGATAAATTCCTGCTCGCCATAGCCGTTGACCCGAAATCCGACCGGCTGCCCCGCTTTGATGTCGCCAATATTGTCGGCAGACACCATGCCTTCGAAACGCATGCTGGCCGGGTCGATCACCTTGAGCAGTTCCTTGCCAATCTGCGCGGTATCGCCCGCGGAAACCTTGCGGTCGCTGACAATGCCATCGAACGGCGCACGTGCCTCGGTGCGTTGCAATTGTTGGCGAGCCTGCACCGCGCGCGCCTTGGCACCGGCGAGATCGCTCTGCGAATTATTGCGGCGCGTTTCAGCATCCTCCAGCGCCTGCGTGGACACCATGCCGGAGGTGCGCAGCGTTGTCATCCGCTGGAACTGGCGCTCAGCTTGCACGAATGCCTGATCCGCCGAACGGGTTGACGCCTCAGCGGAGGCCAAACTGTCGCGAATGGAGGTGTCATCAAGCCGCACCAGCAAATCGCCCCGCCGTACGTTATCGCCGTTTTCTTTCAACACCTGCAGCACCACAGCCGATACTTCAGCGCGCAGATCTGCGCGGCGTTCTGGCTGCACGGAACCAGTAATTGAGGGGCCTGAAGCGAGTGCGTTGTTGCGCACGGTAAGCAAATCCTCTGGCGAAATCAGCAAGGGTGCCGTTGCTGCTGCGGCAGCGGCTGACTTGTCGGTTTTTTCCGGGCCTTTGCTGCATGCGGCAAGGATTGATGCAATGAACAGGGCAATGATGGTGTGGCGAAACATGGCGTAACTTCCAAAATAAAGTGTTATTGAAGCACTACAGCCAAAAACGACATTGAGGCATGACGAAATCAGGACTTTGGCTGACGCGGTGCTTGCAGGTTCCCAACGAGGCGGGTTGACAGAGCTAAAACCGGCGCTCGCGGGCAGATATTATCCGCTTCCCGCGCCCGCCATGTGTCAGATTGTCACCATCCCTGAGCGCACTACCAGCCAGCGGAAGTTTGCCGTTACGCAGCAGCGTCGGCAACGTTCTTGCGACGATTCGACCGCAAACAGGGACGAACAGCAGAAATGCAGGATGCGCGAGCCTTCGAGCCTTCGAACCTTCGAACCTTCGAACCTTAGGCCTCAGGCATCGATTTACGGGTATTGGCAACCGCGAGGAAAATTTCCCGCAGGAAAACGATCAGGCTACCGATAAACGCAAGCATCGCCATGACAAAAAGCAGCCCGACAAATTTGGCGAGATTGACCGACATAAAGGCATCGATGAACGCCACGATGATCAGCAAACCCACAAACAGCGCGCAAAACACGGCTGAGGCGACGGCGAAATAGATCAACCGCAAACGTTGGCGCAGATTATCGAGCTCGTCTTTGGCCGGTTTTAATGCCTCGAGATCGAGTTCATGCAGTTTGTCCTCAAGCACCCGGATGCGATCAACAATACGCGCAAGGCGATTGGCCAGCACGCCCATGAGGGTACCGACGGCCGTGAGCAGGAATACCGGCGCAATCGCTAACGTGATGACGTGCGTGATCTGATTGATGTCGGTTTGTGGAAACATGCGTGGCTTCGATATGAGGTGGTGATAAGCGTGCCAGTCAATTACCTGCGCGCATTCGTGCAATGGTCTCACGATACGGCTTCAAGCCAGCCGCGAGTAAGACAATAGCAATTAGGCAGGCCAGAGTGCCGACGATCAGCATCGACCATTTCAGCGCCAGATCATTGCCGAACACGTAGTCGGTGACTAGCGCCACAGCCGTCGGCCCGACGCCCAGCCCGATCAGATTGACGATAAACAAATACACCGCCGCCGTCTGGCCGCGCATCTGGTTGGGTACGATGGCGACAATCGCCGCTGGCGCCGCACCGAACGGCATCCCGAGGGCAAACACAGCCGGCACCATCAGGAAAGCCGCGAGTGTGCCCGTGCCTGCCACCAGATAAACGCCGCCGATAATGGCGATGCACGCCGCGAGGATACCCACGCGCAACGCCGCATCGGTCTTTCCCTGCTTCAGCCAGCGATCCGTCAGCCAGCCACCAAAGAGAATACCGAGGCAGCCGAACACCATCACGATCAGCCCGTAAATAACGCCGACATCGCCGGCCTTCCAGCCAAACGTGCGGATAAAAAAGCTCGGCACCCACGCCGCTGTGCCATACGAGCAAAACGCCAGCATCGCGAAGCCCAGGTTATGGCAAAGCACAGTGCGTCGATTGCGCCACAGATGTGCAACCACCTCGCCAAACGGCACGCTACTGCCCGCACCCGCGCCCTCACGCGCGGGCTCGCGAACCAGCAAAAACGCAAGACTGAACACAATACCGCTGATA
>JANOQY010000357.1:0-23599 GCA_031414995.1 Betaproteobacteria bacterium | reverse complement strand
GATGCCATCGCGATTGAACGTGCGCGCCATTTCGCGTTCGGCCAGCGCCATACCGACTGCATTGGCCAATCCCTGGCCAAGCGGACCGGTGGTGGTTTCAACGCCGGGGGTGATGCCGACTTCCGGGTGGCCCGGCGTTTTGGAATGCAACTGACGGAAGTTTTTAATTTCTTCCATCGACAAGTCATAGCCGGTCAGATGAAGCAGCGCATAAATGAGCATCGAACCGTGGCCGTTGGAAAGCACGAATCGATCACGATCAGCCCAATGCGGATTTTTGGGGTTGTGCTTCAGGTGATTTCGCCACAACACTTCCGCAATATCGGCCATGCCCATCGGCGCGCCGGGGTGCCCGGAGTTTGCTTTTTGTACGGCGTCCATGGCGAGAGCGCGGATGGCATTTGCGAGTTCGGTGCGGTTTGGCGAGGTCATATGGGCGTGGAGAAGGTCGGGTTTTGGGGTGTTGTCAGGGGTTGACAGCGAATGCCGATTATAATTTATCGCTTCAAGCTTCCGTAAAAATTCGTGCGGGAAATACTGCAAAACCGGTGCACGGTTTTTTTAACCAGATGCCCCTCATCCCAGCCCTCTGCTACGCTTCAAGTGTTCCCTTGTCCCAAAGGAGAGGGTGAGTGATGCGGCGCGATGGGTAAAGCTATCATCGTGCCGGATCAACAATGAAAGAGATGTGCGACATGCGTGGCCTCCATATCATCGCCGATCTCTACAATTGCCCCAGAGGCGAATATCTGATCTCGGCTGCAGCGTTGCGCCAGCTATGCGTCGCGGCATGTGAATCGGCTGGGTTATCGATTCTGGGAGAGCACTTTGTCCAGTTCGACAGTTTTGACCAAATTCAGGCTGGCGGCGCAACGGGCGCCGTGGTTTTGGCGGAATCGCATCTCGCGATCCACACCTGGCCGGAACGAGATGGCGCGACGCTCGATATTTACGTCTGCAACGTCACCGGCGACAACAGCCCTCGTGCCGAGCACCTTTACGCAGCGTTGATGGCAGCGCTTAAACCTGCCGAGGTACTGGTGAAGCGGGTTTGGCGCGGCAAGGAATTGCCGATCAAAGTTGCGGCGTAACTGGCAACCTCATGCGTCTCGATGAATGCTTGAACGCAACGTCAGGGGTCTATTTTGAAGGGACACTGATCGAAACCCTGCAAACGCCCTGTCAACTGATCGAGGTGTTCGACACGCCAACACTGGGCAAGCTCATGCGTATCGACGGCGCGAACATGACGAGCGAACGGGACGAATTCTTTTATCACGAGAATCTGGTGCATCCAGCCGCCATTGCCCACGCCGCGCCGCGCAATGTACTTGTCCTTGGCGGCGGCGACGGTGGATCGAGCGAGGAAGTATTGAAGCATCCTTCGATTGAGCGTGTGGTGCTGGTCGAACTGGACGAAGGTGTTATCGACATTGCGAAAAAATATTTTTCTGCTGTGCATCGCGATGTTTTCACAAACCCGAAACTCGACATACGAATCGGCGACGGTGCGGCTTTTGTCAACTCGACATCCGACCGATTTGACTTGATCTATCTCGATCTTACCGATCCGATTGGCCCGTCAAAAGCGCTTTACACGCAGGATTTTTATCGCGCCTGCAGGCGCGCGCTATCTGTGGGCGGCGCACTGGTGCTGCATATCGGCTCGCCGTTCTCACACCCTGATCGGGTCGCATGCACGGTGAAGAACTTGCGCGCCGTGTTTCAGCAGGTGGCACCTTACTTTGTTCACATCCCCACCTACGGGGCCGCGTGGGGATTCGCTGTTGCGTCCGATGCGATTGATCTACGCGCTATTTCTGTCGTAGAGGTTGAGCATCGTTTGCAGCAACGCGGTATTGAAGACCGTCAGTATTACAACGGCGAAATACACGTTGCAATGTTGGCTGTGCCCGAATATGTCAAGGCGATGATCGGTTAAGATATTGTTTCATTACATTCGTGTTGCGGATGGGAGAGACGGAAATGTTGAAACGGGTCAGGCGCTCAAGCGGGCGCGTCACGCTGGTGTTAATCGGGGCTGCGGCATTGACGGCGACACTTACCAGTTGCTCAAAGGACGAAGTCCGCCGCGATGTTTATGCAAGCAAGCAGGATTGCCTGGCCGACTGGGGCAACACACCGACCGATTGCGAACCTGCATATGACCGCCGCACTGGTAACGCCGCGACAACGCATTACTACGGTCGTCCCTACTCTTACAGTGGCTCGTCAATTTCTCCATCCCGCAGTGGCAAGACGATTGGCTCGTCGACAACGTCTCGTGGCGGATTTGGCTCCAGCGGTCGTTCCTCTGCGGGCTAAGACATGAAGCTTGCGACGCTGTGACAATAACGCGACTTTTTTAGTTTACGAGCCATGAAACGACTCGACATGGTGCCACGCCCCGATTGGCCGAAAAAAATGGAGGACCTTGGTTTCGGGTTCCATTCCATCGACGGTATTTACTGGGACGAACGCAACTGCTATCGGTTTACATCGGCCGAAGTCGATACGCTCGAAGACGCCACCGCCGAGCTGCACGAAATGTGCATCGCGGCGGCGGGCCATGTGGTCGACAAAGGCGCGTACGAGCGCTTTGCGATTCCGGCTGAATTCATTCCGATGATAGAGCGCTCATGGCACGACGATGAGGCCACTTTGTTTGGCCGCTTCGATCTTTCCTGGGACGGCTTCGGTCAACCGAAAATGCTGGAGTACAACGCCGATACACCGACCTCGCTCATCGAGGCGAGTGTGGCGCAGTGGTATTGGTTACAGGAAGCTGTGTTGCCGAATATGCCGGGCGCGGACCAGTTCAATTCGCTGCATGAAAAACTGATCGAGCGCTGGAAAGAAATTGGCGAAGAGCTGCCGGGCAAGGTGGTCCATTTCGCTTGTGTCGCCGATGCAGAAGAGGATGTCGGCAATCTTGAATATCTTCGCGATGTGGCGATTCAGGCGGGTATTGATGCGCGCTTTATCGATGTTGGTGCCATCGGCTGGGACGCTGTCGCGAAATGTTTTAGCGATGAGCAAAACAATGAAATCAAATCGCTCTTCAAACTTTATCCGTGGGAATGGATGGTGCGCGAAGCGTTCGGCACCAATTTGATCGCCAGCCACATGCGCGTGATCGAGCCCGCGTGGAAAATGCTGCTCTCAAACAAGGCCATTCTGCCGGTGCTGTGGCAGCTCTATCCCGATCATCCGAATCTGTTGGCGTCGTATTACGAACCGCAAAAATTCACCACCGACTTCGTCAAGAAACCGATTCTGTCGCGTGAAGGTGCCAACGTCACCATTACCACCAAGACCGGCGAAATCGCCATTCCCGGTGACTATGGCGCCGAAGGATTTATCTATCAGGCCTATCATCCGCTGCCCGTGTATGACGGCAGCCACACGGTGATCGGCACTTGGATCATTGGGGACGAACCGGCCGGCATGGGGATTCGTGAAGATGAATCGCCCGTGACAAAAAACACCAGCCGCTTTTTACCGCATTATTTTATTTGACGTTTTACAAGAGGAAATCGACATGAGCAAATTTGAAATCCTGGCATCGTTCGGTGGCTTCGACGACTTTCTGCTTTACCTCGCCATCTCGGGCGCGCTGCTTGCGATCTTCGTGGCGATTTATGTGCGCATCACGCCGTATCATGAAGTTGCCCTGATCCGCGAAGGCAATATGGCCGCGTCGTTCAGCCTTTCGGGCACACTCATCGGCATGGTGATCCCATTGGCAAACGCGGTCGAATACAGCGTGAACCCGGTCGACATGGCGATCTGGGGCTTTATTGCGCTGGCCATTCAGCTCATCATGTTCATGATCGCGCGCATCGCGCTACCGACGATCGCACTCGATATTCCAGCAGGCAAGCAATCGGCAGGATTTTTTCTCGGCGCGATTTCGATTGCTGCAGGGATATTGAATGCGGCTTGCATGACATATTAGAAAATTCATCAACATCTAGCACTGGCGTGGCTTTCAGGCTAAAAGTGTCTGAGAACGCTCGCCAATAGGCGACTTTCATCGTTTTTGAAATGGATGGCGTGCAGCCATCTGCACGCAAGGGCGCTCGCTCCCCGATTCCTGCACTTGGTCGCAAGCTTCTCGCGTTTGTCATTCGCGCTAGGCATAATTTGCACACTTTGAACCACTCGGTCGCCCAACAATTTTTGTGACGCGGGAACTCCGCACCCCTCGATTGGCAATACCAACGTGGACGTAGTACTTCCGTGAAAGGATCAACCAAATGAAAACAAATCTGCAACTATTGATCGGTGCATTGGTGCTGGTGGCCTCGGCAACAGCGGCAGCGCAGCCAGCCACTGCGCCGAAACCGAAGGTGTACGCATTGATTTCTGCCGTGGGCGATCAGTTCTCCTATGTGACACAAAAGCAATCAGTGGGCTCCAATATGCTGGACAACTACAAGCGCGTAGTGACGAAGATACCCAATAACGCGCTCAATGTTTCGATACTCAAGGGCCTTGATCGCGCCATTGCCCAGCGTGATCCCGGCAGCGTGCGCATTCTTGCCACGCTCAACGCGCTTGAAATGGAAGGAGTGCCGCCCGTTGAACGCGAAAAAGTGGCGATGGGAAAATTGCTCTCAGCACTTGAGAAAATGTCTCAGCGCGCAGACTGGGACACGATCATCGTGGTCACGCCGAAATTCCTGTTTTCACAGCGTCAGGGCATGGGCAGCAAGCTTGAAGGCATAGGCATTTATGTGCAGCCGCTGGAAAGCAATTCATTGGAAGCCGACGGTGGCGGGGAATTGCTCGGCAGTGAAGGCGAATACACCATCACGCCAGATGGCAAGCCCGGCAAACGATCCAGCGTCTATGTCGCACCCTATAACTACACGCAGACGTGGGTGTTCGATGCGAAGACACTGAAGGTGCTAGAAACAAGTGCGCGCTATGAATTCCAGCGCGTTTACGATCCGGAATCGACCGCGCTCAATGTCGGTAATAGCATTACGCCGGCAAAATTGGCTGAAGTGCTGTCGAACTTTATCGAGCGCTCTGTCGCGCGTGGCGTTGGTGAAGCGCTGCCATCGATTGAAATTGGTGACATCAAGCCGGTGGTGCCGGATGCTGCAAAGCCAAGATCCTGAGTTTGTGTAACACTAGAACTAGCGGGGCTTTCAGGCAATAAACTGCCTGAAAGCCCCGCAGGCTGGCGTTCTAGGCCTTTATGTGTGACTCACAAATGGCTGCGCACCCAGCGTTTCCACTCGTCAAACAACGCCGGATGGCGCGCCGCAATCACCGATTTTGACCATTCTTGTGGATGATCCGGACGCCAGTAGTCGTCGTGCTGCAGCGATGCGATGCGTCCGCCGGCTTCTTCGAGAATCAAAGCGCCAGCGGCGTAATCCCAAGGTTGCTCACCGGCGTGCAGAAACGCGTCGACTCGTCCACAGGCCATGTGGCTCCACTGCAATACCGATGCGCCGCTCATGGTGAGTTTGCGAAACGGTTTGTGCGCGAGCAATGTGGTGCCCAGCCTTCCCAGGCGTTTGTAGCGCCCCACTTCCACGTGCGCATCGTGCAGATGTTTTGACGGAAGCAGTTTCAAACGTTTGCTGTCGAGGAATGCGCCGCCGCCTTGCACCGCATGAAAAACTTCGCCCGTGTTCGGATCGAGCACCACACCGCACACGCTTTTGCGGCGATACATCAAGGCCACGGACATACCGAAGTAGCGCTTGCCGCTGGCGAAATTTGCAGTGCCATCGAGCGGATCGACACACCAGCACCAGTCTGCTTCACGCCAGATTTCTTTTTGCGCTGTCTCAATCATTTCTTCGCCCAGCACGGGACAATAAAAAATATGCGGGAGCGCTTCTGCCAGCGCCGCTTCCACCATACGGTCGGCTTCGGTGACGATGGAGCCATCGTGTTTGCGTTCTGCCACGACATGCTTGAAGCGCGGCATTAGCTCGCGCTCGGCGACGTCCTGCATTAACGTGGTGATAGCTGGGATAAATTGCGCGGGCTTGGGAGACGTGGGGGACGCCGCAGCGGTCGCGTTTGCAGAGTCTTGACCGGATAAATCAGATGGCAATGAGAGTTCGAGAAGAGGCATCGGTGGATCGCAATATTGCTTGCTTGTTACGTGACGAAAGGGCGCAGAGGCAATGTGGCTGCAAGGACAATACCACTGCGCCGCTATAATACCCTTGCACGAACGCCATCCAAAACCTGCACCCACTTTTTCCTTTGCTCTTTTTCCCGTGACCTCACCACGTTTTTTTTCCGCGCTGCCATTGCCACGTCCCTTGTCACGTCCGATCGCGCCGGGAACGGCGTTTGACGTTGGCGAAGCAGTTGCGCGCCATTTGCAAGTGTTGCGCATTACCGTTGGCGAGACGATCACGTTGTTCGACGGCGCGGGTGGCGAATTTACGGCTACGTTAACGGACATCAGAAAGCGCGACGCAACCGTCACGCTCGATGCTTTCGATCCCATCGAGCGTGAATCGCCGCTCAACATTACGCTGGTGCAAGCACTCGCCACGGCAGACAAGATGGACCTGATCGTACAAAAAGCAGTGGAACTCGGCGTGACCAGCATTGCACCGATTGCCACTGCACGGGCAACATTGAAGCTCGACGGCGAGCGCGCAGAAAAGCGTGTCGCGCATTGGCAGGCTGTTGCGGTGGCCGCATGCGAGCAATGCGGGCGCAATCGCATCCCGGTTGTGCATGGCGTGCAGACGCTGGATCAGTGGTTGAAAATGCCCTTTGATGGCAGCCGGGTGTTGTTGCAGCCGCTAGCCGAAAAATTGTTGCTTGGCTGCGTCGATATGGCAAAACCTGCCGCGCTCCTGATCGGGCCGGAAGGCGGTTTCTCGGATGAGGAAATCAATCGTGCCGTCGTGAATGGGGTCATCACCGCAAAATTCGGGCCGCGCGTTCTACGTACCGAAACTGCAGGCCTTGCCGCCATTGCGGCGCTCGCGGCGCGGTTTGGTGATCTTGCTACTTGAGCCACAGCAGATAAATGGTCGCGCAGGCGCGCCCGCTTATCGATAAAATAACGCTCGCTTTCTCTTCACGCCTTCTTTCCTCCTTTCAACATCGGCTGGTATGGCCAAGAACGACGCAAAAAAACTCGAAGCTTTTGTCAAATGGTTCCGCAGCGCCACACCGTTCATTCACGAATTCGGTGAGCGAACCATCGTGATCGCGTTTGGCGGAGAGGTCCTCACCGACGGCGAGATGATGCAGCTCGCGCACGACATCAATGTTTTGGTGAGCCTGGAAATTCGTGTGGTGCTGGTGCACGGCACGCGTCCGCAGGTCGAAGATCAACTCGTGCAGCACGGGGTTGTATCAAAACTGGTCGATGGCCGTCGCGTCACCGACGATGCCGCGCTCAGATGCGTTAAAGAGGCCAACGGTATCGTCCGCATGGAGATTGAGGCCACGCTCTCCACCGAACTTGCCAACTCGCCGATGGCCGGTGCTGATATCCGTGTTGCGTCCGGCAACTTCATTACCGCCAAACCGTTCGGTGTACGCGATGGCGTCGATTACATGCACACCGGACAAGTACGAAAGGTTGACGCCGAAGGCATCGTGCGGCGTCTTGATGATGATGAAGTCGTGCTGATTTCGCCGATCGGTTTCTCGCCGACTGGCGATATTTTCAATTGCACACTGGAAGACGTGGCGACCTCGGTGGCCATCGCGCTAAAAGCAGAAAAACTCATTTTCCTCACAGAAACACTCGGGGCCACCGACAGCAAAGAGCGCCTGATCAATGAGCTGACGGCGTTGCAGGCACAAGAGGCGCTTAACGCGGTGCGTTATGGCGGACAGACCGAGGATATTCGACTGTTTTTGCCCTGTGCGATTCGCGCCGTGCGAGAAGGCGTAAAACGCGCCCATCTGATCAGCCGTCACATCGATGGCGCGCTGTTGATGGAGTTATTTACGCACCACGGTATCGGCACGATGGTGGTGCTGGAAGCGCCTGACCGTCTGCGCGATGCAACGCTGGACGACACCGACGGCATCATGGCCATTATTGATCCGCTGGTCACGGCGGGCATCCTCGTGAAACGCGAACGCGAGTTGATTGAAAAGGAAATCGACCGTTTCGTGGTGCTGGAACACGAAAACGAAATTATTGGTTGCGCGGCGCTGTACCCGTTTCCAAATGACAAGGCGGTTGAGTTGGCATGCCTCGCGGTTAATCCGTTTTATCGCGATGGCGGTCGCGGCGAGCGTATCCTCACGTTTGCTGAGAAGCGTGCCAAAGAAAAAGGCTTCAAAACGTTGTTCGTGTTATCGACACAGACGACACAGTGGTTTGTCGAACGCGGCTTTGTGGAAAGCGACGTATCAAAGTTGCCTCAGGAAAAACAGGCCTTGTATAACTACTCACGGCGTTCGAAAATTTATTCGAAACCCGTCTAGGAGCAGCAAATGGCAAGAATGGTGAATTGCATTAAATTGAAAACCGAAGCCGAGGGCCTCGATTTCCCGCCTTACCCCGGCCCGCTGGGCAAACAGCTATATGAAGGCGTTTCCAAGCAGGCCTGGAAAGAATGGCTGGAACACCAAAAGCGATTGGTGAATGAAAACCGTCTCAATCTGGCTGACATCAAAGCCCGCAAATATCTGGAAGAACAGATGCAGCGACATTTTTTTGGGGAAGGTGCCGATCAGGCGACTGGATTTGTGCCGCCACCGGCTTAACCGTGTCTCCCCGGCGCAGGCCGGGGTCTAATTTAGAGATGCGCAATTAGGCACCGGCCTGCGCCGGGGAGACAATTTATTAGTTGTCGTGGTGCTGTGGGAATGATTTGGAATTGGACTAGATGCCGCCCGCGTTAGTCTGGCGATGAAGTTTCCCGCTCGAATTCTTCAGCGCTCACGTGCCGTACATCCTTCCCCTTGACCAGATACACGACGTGTTCTGAAATATTTTTGGCATGGTCGCCAATACGTTCAATCGCCTTGGCAATAAACAGAATGTCGATGCACGCAGAAATGGTGCGTGGATCTTCCATCATGAATGTGACGAGCTGGCGCATGATGCCGCGAAACTGCTCATCGACAATCTGATCCTGCTTCACCACTTTCGCCGCTGCAGCTACATCGAGGCGAGCGAATGCATCCAGCGCCGTTTTGAGCATGTCCAACGCAACACTGCTGGCGTAATGTACTTCCGAAAAGCGTGGCGATGCGCCGTGATCACGTCCATGAACGAGCTTTGCCATGCGGGCAATTTTTTGCGCTTCGTCGCCGATGCGCTCAAGATCAGTAATCGTTTTCACCACCGCCATCACCATGCGCAAATCGCCCGCAGTCGGTTGGCGTCTGGCAATGATATGTGTGCAGTCGTCGTCGATGCCAACTTCCATTGCGTTGACGCGTTGGTCGTCAACGATGACATGATCAGCCAGCGGCATATCTCCAGTGGCGAGCGCTTCCATTGCCTGATTGATCTGCTGTTCCACCAGACCGCCCATCTGCAGCACCCGTGAGCGCACGCCTTCGAGTTCGGCATCAAATTTCTTGGAAATGTGTTCGTTTGGCATGTTTTTCTGTCTGGTAGCGGGCGAATAAAATATTTAGCCCGAAGGTAATTGGTTCATTCTACTGTGCGTCTATGACAATTCTGTTACGACAGCATGGCGGTGCGCTTCAGCGTCTTCACGCCGCTGATTGAAGCCAACAATGCGATGTCGGCACCCCGTCTTGCGAAAAGGCCGTTGGTCACAACGCCGGCGATATGGTTGATTGTCGATTCCAGTTCGATTGGGTTAGTAATGGCAAGGCCAAACACATCGAGAATCCAGTTGCCATTATCAGTGACGACGGCTTTGTCGTCTTTCATTCGCCATTCCGGATGGCCGCCCAGCTGCACCAATTCGCGCGCCACATAGCTGCGCGCCATCGGGATGACTTCTACCGGCAACGGAAACTTGCCAAGTACATCGACCAACTTGGATTCATCGGCGATACACACGAATTTATCCGACGCGGCAGCAATAATTTTTTCCCTCGTCAATGCCGCGCCACCGCCTTTGATCATCGCCAGATGCGCCGTGATTTCGTCGGCACCATCGATATAAACCGACAGCGGCCCGGCGTCATTGAGCGTCATGACCTCGATATTGGCCTGCTTCAATAGCGCGGTGCTGGCGTCGGAGCTTGAAACAGCAGCTTTGATACGGTGCGAGATTTTTGCCAGTTCGGCAATAAACAAATTGACCGTTGAGCCTGTGCCGACACCAATAATGGTATCGGTGGGAACGTAGGCAATCGCGGCTTTTGCAGCGGCTAGTTTGAGAGCATTTTGGTCCATTTGCTTATTGTATCTCGCGTGCTTATTGTATTTCCTGCGGAGATGCATCTGTTTGCTGCTAAATTGGCAATCGAGGCGAATGCCACTCAAGCGCGCAAGTAACACCCACACCGGCACGCAACCCGTAAGCTGCCTGTGCCAGGTTGAACCACAGAGAACTTCATGAAAATCGATTACCTGAAACGCATCCTTGATGCCCGTGTCTATGACGTTGCCATCGAAAGCCCGCTTGAGCCTGCCGTCGGGAGTTCCGAGCTGCTGAAAAACGATGTACTGCTCAAGCGCGAAGACATGCAGCCGGTGTTTTCTTTCAAGCTGCGCGGCGCATACAACAAGATGGCGCACCTGTCGCCTGCCGAATTGAAGCGCGGCGTCATTTGTGCTTCCGCTGGCAACCACGCGCAGGGCGTTGCATTAGCCGCGCAAAAGCTCGGCGCAAAAGCCACGATCGTGATGCCGATCACGACGCCCACCATCAAGATCGATGCGGTCGCACGACGCGGCGCCACGGTGGTGCTGAAAGGTGACAGTTATCACGAGGCAAGTCTGCACGCCAACAAACTGGCGGTGCAAAAAAAACTTGCCTATGTGCACCCGTATGACGACCCGTTGGTAATCGCCGGGCAAGGCACGATTGGCATGGAAATTCTGCGGCAGCATCAGCATTTTATCGATGCGATCTTTGTGCCCATCGGCGGTGGCGGTCTGATTGCGGGTATCGCCGCCTATGTAAAAGCGCTTTCGCCAAAGACAAAAATTATTGGTGTGGAGCCGGTGGATTCGAACGCGATGTATCAATCGCTGAAGGCAGGCCGCCGCGTAAAGCTGGCGCACGTAAATCTGTTCGCCGATGGTGTTGCCGTCAAACAAGTGGGCCGAGAAACCTTTCGGCTGGCTAAGGCGCTGGTTGATGAAATCGTGCTCGTCAATACCGATGAAATCTGCGCGGCGATCAAGGATATATTTCAGGACACCAGATCGGTCATGGAGCCTTCGGGCGGGCTGGCGCTGGCTGGCATCAAACGCTATGTCGCACGCGAAAAATGCAAAGGTAAAACCTTTGTCGCGATCTGTTGCGGCGCAAATATGAATTTCGACCGCCTTCGATTCATCGCCGAACGCGCCGAAATGGGCGAGCAGCATGAAGCATTGCTGGCTGTCACCGTGCCGGAAACGCGTGGCAGCTTTCGGAAATTTTGTGGCTTGATCGGCCCGCGAAACGTGACTGAATTCAATTACCGCATCGCCGATGCCAAGGAAGCACATCTTTTTGTCGGCGTGCAAATTGGTGGTCGTGACGAAGCAAAGAAATTGGTGGCGCATTTTGGCCGCCACGGTTTCAAGACGCTTGACCTCACCAACGATGAGATGGCCAAGCTGCATGTGCGCCACCTCGTCGGCGGACGATCAGAGCTTGCACTTGATGAGCTGGTGTACCGCTTTGAATTTCCCGAGCGTCCTGGCGCGCTGATGAAATTCCTCGACAGCATGAGCCCGAACTGGAACATCAGCCTGTTCCATTACCGCAACCATGGCGCAGACGTGGGACGGATTCTCGTTGGGCTGCAGGTGCCCGCCAATGAGCGCAAAGCGTTCGCCCGATTCCTTAAGTCTGTGGGATTCGAGTACGTCGATGAAACCAACAACCCGGCTTATAAGTTGTTTTTGGGTTGATTGGTGCACGGCTTTGTGCCGTTGACCACAGCAATAGAAACAGCGTGAAATAAATTTACAAGGTCTAGCGCTGGTGCGGCGTTCGGATGGTTTTGTGGCTGGGAAGCTCGCAGAATGGCGATCTGCGTGGGAATGTGATGGGTGACGCGTCGGAAACAATTGTCGCCGACCCTTTTTCACTTTTCCTTGCAGAACAAATGACTTTCGCAGCCAGCGTCAAGCCCGATCCCTCAAAGTATGGATGCGAGGGAAAAGTTCTTACCGCATGGCGCAATAATGAAAGAGATTAGGGTGATCATAACAACGCTTCTTCCTCTCAATTTCTACCCTCAGCATTGGCTGGGAATTAATTATTCCGGCCAATTCTTGATGTACTGCTTGAGAAGTTGATTCTCAAAGGCGACATCCTTGATCGCGCTTCTGGCGATGTCGTGGAAGGAAAGAATGCCGATGAGTAATCCGTGATCGACCACCGGCACATGGGTGATGTGCAATTCCGTCATCAGACTGCGAAGGTGGTCAACGCTGTCTTCGGGCTTGCAAATGGGTGGATTGAGTTTCATCACACTGCGGCACTTCGCCTGCATCAGCGCGCCACCTTGGGAATTGAGGCCCCGTAGCAACTCACGCAGGGTGATCAACCCGGCCATCTGGTCGGCTTCCATGACGATCATCGAGCTGATTTCGTTCGCCGCCATGGCCGACACCGCGTCGGCGACGACCGCATCAGGACCAATCGAAAATAGCGCGCGCGTGGGCTGCGACGGCGTCACTTGCGATTGCTGGGCCTTGTCTTTCAGGAGGTCGGCAACGGTTGATTGGCTCATGATGTGTGTGCTTTTCGCGGGACGGATAGGTTTGCCGCACAGGATAGCAAACGAGGCCGCGGTCTGCCAGTTGGCTGCACAACCGGCCCCGACGGCTTACTTGATGACGCGAAGCTTGCCACGAGGGGGTGCTTTGGGTTTGTCAGGCGGCGGTGTTTCCTGCAACGCCGGGGGCATGGTTATCGGCGACTTGGGAGACGCATTCACGACACTGTCGGGCATTGATACCGACTGCAGATTTGGCGCTAGTGCCAGCGCCGGCGCCTGGGTGGTGGCGTGTTCCGGTGCGGCTTCGGCCGGGAAAAATACGCCCCGACCGTTCTCTCGTGCAAACACGCCCTGCACGGCATAAACAGGGATCGCGATTTCACGCGAAACGCCATTAAAGCGCGCTGAGAATTGGATCAACTCGTTACCAATCGTGAGATTGCGCGTGGCTTGCTGGCTCATTGAAAGAACGATCTCTCCGTTCTTGACGTGCTCAAGCGGCACTCGCGTGTTTTGGTCCACCTTCACACTCAGGTAGGGTGTAAAACTGGAATCTGCACACCATTCGTAGATGGCGCGAATCAGATACGGTTTAGTGGAGAGTTCGGACATGTGGCTTCCGGGCATTCTGCAAACGACATTGGTGCGCCGTCTGGAGCGGACCTTTCGCTTTGCTTGGCGACGCTATCCGGCTTTTGCGACAAACCGGATGGTCACTTCCTCATCGCTTTTTCAGACGCGGTCATGGAATCAATAAACGCCTGGCGCGAGAACAAGCGCTCCGCATATTTGAGTAACGGTGCCGCCGCCTTGGGCATGTCGACCTGGTAGTGCTCAAGACGCCACAACAATGGGGCGATGGCAACATCAAGCATCGAAAATTCGTCTCCGAGCATGTGTTTTTGCTTGACGAAAATTGGCGCCAGCTGGATCAGGTTTTCACGGATGTAGAGCCGGGCTTTGTCGTGCTGGTTTTGCTTGCCACGTTCAATCGTATCGACATGATTAAATATTTCATTTTCCATGCGGAACAGGATCAGCCTTGCACGTGCGCGCATGACCGGGTCTGCCGGCATCAGTTGCGGATGCGGGAAGCGCTCGTCGATGTACTCATTAATGATGTTTGACTCGTACAAAATAAGATCGCGCTCAACCAGCACGGGCGTGCGGTTGTACGGATTCATTACAGCGAGGTCTTCGGGCTTGTTCATCAGATCAACATCAAGAATCTGAAAATCCATGCCCTTCTCATATAAGACAATGCGGCAGCGGTGGCTAAAGGGGCAAGTCGTCCCCGAGTACAAAGTCATCATGGCGGTTTACCCGTTTTCTTTTATGTAAATTTACTGGTCTTCAAATCACCAAGCCGCACGGGGTGCGGTTTGGCAGGGGCAAATATTGTGTGTCGCGATGAAAGTCGCGTCTATTTGACGTCTTTCCAGTATTCATGTTTCAACCACAACGTTACAAAAAACAAGACGGTCAGGAAGAACATGACCAGTACGCCGAGCTGCGTGCGCTGCACGCGCGCTGGTTCCGCCATGTAGGTCATGTAATTGACGAGGTCCGCAATGGTGCGGTCATACTCGGCTGTCGACATGCTGCCGGCGCGATCCACAACAGGCTTCATGACCGGTTCCATCTTGCCGTCGTGACCACGCTTTTCACCGACTTGCCCCATCGCCTGCGAGCCTTGAAGGTCATGGAGCACGTGAGGCATTGCGACATTTTTGAACACCGTATTATTCCAGCCAGTTGTGGAGGAATCATCACGATAAAAGCCGCGCAAGTAGGTGTACAACCAATCGGAGCCGCGTACGCGCGCTGATAACGTGAGGTCAGGCGGGACACCACCGAACCAGTCCTTTGCATCAGCCGGGTCAAGCGCCGAAACCATTGTGTCACCGAATTTATCGGTGGTGAACATCAGGTTTTCCTTGATCTGTTGCTCGGTCAGCCCGATCTGCGTCAGGTGGCTATAGCGCATGAACTGGGCGTTGTGGCAGTTCAAACAGTAATTGATAAACGTCTTGGCGCCGCGCTGCAACGATGCCGTATCCTTCAAATTGATGGGAGCGCTGTCCAGATGCACTTCCGCACCGGCCGATGCAAATGCCGACGCGGCTGCGAACGAAACCGAGGCAAGTAGAACTTTCAGAGCGGTTTTCATTAGTGCGTCACCCTTTCCGGTACCGGTTTTTCTTTATCGACTTTCGTGTACCACGGCATCAGGATGAAGAAAGCGAAATATACGACCGTGAGGACGCGCGCGACGATGGTTGCGACGTCAGCACCACCAATCAACGGCAACCCTTTTGCTAGCTGGCCCCAAACAGTAGTGGGCACGACGCCGAGATAGCCGAGTACTAGGAAGCTGATCACAAAGGCCGTAAGGAAGCGTTTGTAGATTGGGCCACGATAACGTACCGATTTAACAGTACCGCGATCAAGCCAAGGCAACAAAAATAGAATCAAGGTCGCCGCACCCATCACGGCCACACCCGGGAACTGCGAGCCAAACATGGACGGCACTGCGCGCAACATGGCGTAGAACGGCGTGAAATACCACACCGGCGCAATATGTTCCGGCGTCTTCAGTGGATCGGCCTGAATAAAGTTGGGGGCTTCAAGGAAATAGCCGCCCATCTCAGGGGCGAAAAACACGATGGCCGTGAACACGCCGAGAAACACCACGACGCCCACAAGGTCTTTGACGGTGTAGTACGGATGGAACGGAATGCCGTCTTTCGGTGTGCCAGTCTTCGGATCAATATCCTTGTTGATCTCGATGCCGTCGGGATTGTTCGAGCCCACTTCATGCAACGCAATCAAGTGCGCTGCCACCAGTCCCAATAGTACCAAAGGCAATGCGATGACGTGAAAGGCGAAGAAACGATTTAGCGTGGCGTCACTGATGCTGAAATCACCGCGTATCCATACCGCCAGATCCTCGCCGATGATGGGAATTGCACCAAACAGGTTAATGATGACCTGCGCCCCCCAATACGACATTTGTCCCCACGGCAGCAAATAGCCAAAGAAGGCTTCTGCCATCAACGTAAGGTAAATCAAGCAACCGAAAATCCACAACAATTCGCGCGGTTTGCGGTAGGAGCCGTACATCAGGCCACGCATCATATGCAGGTAAACCACCAGGAAGAACATCGATGCACCAGTCGAATGCATGTAGCGAATCAGCCAACCCCACGAAACATCACGCATGATGTATTCGACGGATGCAAACGCAAATTTCGCGTCGGGCTTGTAATTCATCGTAAGGAAAATGCCGGTCACGATTTGCATCACCAAGATCAGCGTTGCGAGCGCACCGAAGTAATACCAGATGTTGAAATTTTTCGGCGCGTAATATTCACCGACTTGCGTTTTGTAAAGCTGGACTAGCGGGAAGCGCGCGTCGATCCAAACAATTGCATCGCCGACGATACCGGGATACGGTGGCGCAATCGCGGGTTTGGGTGCATTTGACATTAATTACGCTCCTGTGGAGTCATCGCCAATCAATAGCGAAGTGTCGGAAACAAATTTATAGGGCGGGATAGCCAGATTGGTTGGTGCCGGCATGCCTGCAAACACGCGGCCAGACATGTCGAACTTGGATTGATGGCACGGACAGAAGAATCCCCCCGGCCAGTCCGCACCCAAATCGGCAGCGCCAATTTCTTTGCGGAAAGTTGGCGAACAACCCAGATGGGTGCACACCCCACGCGCGACAAAAACTTCCGGCTTGATGGAGCGGCTGGGATTTTTTGCGTAATCAGGCTGCTTTGAGGAATCTGACTTTGAATCAGCCAGCAGCGCATCGTTTTTGCTTAATTGCGCGACCATTTCTGGCGTGCGTTTGATCACCCAGTGCGGCGCACCGCGGAATTCGATGGTGAGCAACTGGCCCGGTTCGATCTTGTTCAGATCGACTGGTACTGGCGCGCCCGCAGCAACGGCCCGTGCAGAAGGCAACATACTCGCCACGAACGGCACAGCAACCGCTGCTGCTGCGCCCGCCCCGACAACGGAGGAGGCGGCTATCAGGAAACGACGCTTCTTGGGGTCAACTTGGTTTAGTACGATGGCTGTCATGGAATCGATTCTCTATGCGTAAAAGGTCGAAAATGCGTGCGACAAAGGCGCGCTTGGGAAGGGTTCGCCATTTTTGGTCTCAAAAACCAACCCCTGTTCCGGCACGCTAAAAGCTACAGACGATGATTTTAGCTGATCGCGCGAATAAACTTAAGCCCCCCAGCCCATATGTCGCCAGTTTCTTGCACATTTTTTGCGTGCAGGCTGCGTTAGTAGGAGTCTGGCTAGGACACGGATCTTTAACACTTCTCTGGTTGACATGGCCACGGCTGGGCACTTAGAGTTTCGGCGGGTAAACGCTGAAACCTGCAATAGACCAACGATAGGCAATCAGCGAGCCTGACAATCAAAGGGGATATAAATGAGCATGATGTCGGAATTCAAGGAGTTCGCGGTCAAGGGAAACGTCATGGATTTGGCCGTCGGCGTCATTATTGGCGCTGCTTTCGGCAAAATTGTCGATTCGGTCGTGGGCGACCTCGTGATGCCCATCGTTGGCCGAGTATTGGGTAATGTCAACTTTGCGGACATGTTTGTCGCGCTCAAAGAGATTCCCGCCGGGACGGTAATGACGCTGGAAGCCGTCAAAAAAGCTGGGGTGCCGGTGTTTGCGTACGGCAATTTCCTCACTATTGTGCTCAATTTTGCCATTCTCGCGTTCATCATTTTCATGATCGTCAAACAGATGAACAAGCTGAAAGAGGCTGCACCTCCTGCGGCACCGGCACCCACAGCAGAGGATGTTTTGCTGCTAAGGGAAATCCGGGATTCATTGAAAAAGTAAGCAAACACATACATTATTTGCCTCCTCAACAAAGGACGTAGCAAAAAAGCGCCTCTTGCAGGCGCTTTTTTGTCGGCGCGACAATTGATCGCGTATTGTGATTTCACCTGGGCGACCCCATACTAATTCGTATACCTCTTCTAATTTGGTAACTACCGTATGCGTCGCTTTTGGTTAATTTTTGCTGAGTTTGTCACGATCACACTAGCGATTGTTTTCGTCGTGACCCTTATTCGTCCCGACTGGAATCCATGGCGTCGTAATGTTGTGGAAATCCGCGAATCGGTATCGAGCTCTGGCGGACTTGTGGCGGTTGGTGGCCAAGGCACGTCCAAGCCAAGTTATGCGGATGCTTCCAAGCGCGCGATGACATCGGTCGTCAATATTTCGTCCTCGCGCGACGTAAAACGCCCGAGCAATCATCCGCTCGCCAATGACCCAATGTTCCAGCGCTTTTTTGGCACGCCCAATAGCGAGGATGAGGAGCAGGCGCCACGCGGCAGTTTGGGCTCTGGCGTGATCGTCAATGCGGACGACAAAGGCGGCTATGTGCTCACCAATGACCACGTGGTCTCCGGCTCAAAAGATATTCAAGTTTCCGTTAGCGATGGACGCGTGCTCACGGCGAAGGTGGTCGGGATTGATCCGGAGTCAGATTTGGCAGTACTGCGCGTCGAAGGCAAGGGGCTCAACCCGATTACCCTCGGACAATCCGAAAAAGCCCAGGTGGGCGATGTCGTTCTTGCCATTGGGGACCCGTTTGGCGTAGGCCAGACCGTTACGATGGGGATTGTGAGCGCTCTTGGGCGCAATCGCCTCGGGGTAAATCGCTATGAAAATTTTATCCAGACTGACGCAGCCATCAATCCCGGCAATTCCGGCGGGGCGCTAGTCGATATCAACGGCAACCTGATCGGTATCAATAGCGTGATTTATTCGCGTACCGGGGGATCGCTTGGGATCGGCTTCGCGATACCCGTTTCGATGGCAAAAGACGTGATGGAACAAATCATTGCCGAGGGCGCGGTCACACGCGGCTACATTGGCATTGAGCCGCAAGACATCACACCTGAGCTGGCTGAATCGCTGAAGTTGAAAGTCGCGCGCGGTGCATTGGTCGCAAAGGTTGTACGCGGTAGCCCGGCAGAGAAAGCCGGTGTTAAACCCGGCGATGTTATCACCGCCATCGAGGGCAGCGGCATTCAGGACAGTGTCGCGGCGATGGCCGTGATTGCAGGATTGAAGCCGAGCAGAGACGCAAAGTTTCAGCTCACGCGTAACGAGAAGGCAATTGATGTTGTGATCAACGTTGCGAAGCGCCCACGTGTTTCGAGGCAGCAAAGACAATAGGCCTAGCGTAGGCTGCGCGGCGTCAAGGTTGTCTCAGCCGTATTCAGGCCGTAGTTGATTCGGTGTCGTCCCGGGGCTTTGGCGTGACGAAGAAGCGCGCCCAAAGGATACCGATCTCATACAAAATGCATAGTGGAATCGCCAACGCCAATTGCGAGGCTACGTCGGGCGGCGTGACCACGGCGGCGACCACAAACGCGCCAACGATCACGTAGCGTCGCACTTCACGCAGGGTCTCAAGGGTGACTAGCCCAGTCGCAACCAACACCACGACGACCACTGGCGTCTCAAAAGCCAACCCAAAGGCGAAAAACATCCCCAAGATGAAACTGAAATAATTTTCAATATCAGGCGACACCGTAATCGACGCTGGTGCCATTTGCGCGATAAAGGTGAACACCATTTTGAAAACGAAAAAATAGCAAAACGCCATACCGACAAAAAACAGCAACGTGCTCGATACAATCAACGGCAGGACAAAGCGCTTCTCGTGTTTATACAATCCAGGTGCCACGAACATCCACAGCTGATACAGGATAAACGGCAGCGCCACCACGAACGCGGCGAGCATCGCGATTTTGAGCGGGATAAAGAATGGCGAGATCACGCCGGTGGCGATCATTTTCGATCCCTGTGGCAGCGCATCCATCATTGGCAGCGCCAGAATATCGTACAGCTTGCCCGCCAAAAACCAGGGCGGCGTCACCAGCGGCACCAGCACAACGCCGAAAGCAATGAGTGAATACACCAGTCGATTGCGCAACTCGACGAGGTGGGAGATGAAGGTGTCCTTGACGCTTTCGTTCATATCGATCTTGATGCCCGTACGGGCTCGATGCCGAAATCGAAGCTTGTTTGCATCGCGCTGTCGGCATTGGCGGAATCGGCAGAAGAACTTCTCTGTGAGACTGGCACGCTCGCGGGCGGCTGTATGGCGGGAGGTGTAACGGTGTCAATCGTCGGATTCGCCGCCACACTGTCTCGCATGCCGTCTTCCTGCTGAAGGAGCATGGCGCTTTGGGTGGATGTCGGCGCAACAGCGATGTCCGAAGTGGGCGTTGGTGGATCGAGGGATTGGCTGATTGCCGCAGTTTCTTTTTCGACACTGCTGGCATGTTGCTGAACAGTTTGCTCAAAACCCTTCGCTGCATCCTGTATTTCCTGCTTAATCTTGGCAAGCTCCGAGCTATCCATTTCGCGGTTGATATCCGCTTTTACCGTGGCAACATAACGCTGCAAACGACCAAATAGATGGCCAGCGGTGCGGGCCACTTTGGGCAGTCGCTCTGGCCCCAGGACCACCAGCGCCACGACGCCGATAACGGCGATCTCAGAGAAGCTCATGTCTAACATGGGCGTTCCGTACTCAGGAGTGAGGCGAGAGGGGTTGAGCGAAAATTAAGCAGAAATTGGCCGCAGACACAGCATATGAGCTGAATTTTGCGCCTAGCTTTTCTGCTTGTCCTTGACCTCGACATCAATAGTTGAGCCGACCATTTGTTCGGGCTTCTTATCGACTTCACCATCGGATTTCATGCCGTCCTTGAAGCCCTTGACCGCGCCACCCAGATCACCGCCAATATTGCGCAGTTTTTTGGTGCCAAATATTAACAGCACCACAACGAGCACGATAAGCCAATGCCAAATGCTAAAACTTCCCATGATGACCTCCAGTGGTTTGATTTGCCATGCAACGCTTGTTTGACAGCGTCGTCACACGGTTGTTCGGTTCATCGATGCCATTGCCAGTGTTGAATGCCCTATTGCCCGGCCTGCAACCATCGTCAGGCGGCAATACAAACGCTCACTCTCCGGCCATGGTGCTTAATGGCGCGTGCTCTGGCCGATTTCCGAACACATGAATATGCAAATGATACACGTCCTGACGGCCCATCCGTCCGGTGTTGATCGAGGTGCGGAATCCATCGGTCAGTCCCTGTTGGATGGCAAGAATCGGCGCGAGAGCCAGCATTTTGCCTAGAAGCGCCGCATCGTCCGGGGCGACGTCAACAAGCGTGGGAATGAATTTCTTCGGAATAATCAGAAAATGCACATCCGCAACCGGGTTAATGTCGTGGAAGGCGAGCACTTCATCGTCTTCATAGACTTTTTTGCTGGGGATTTCGCTTCGAAGGATCTTGCCAAAAATAGTGTTGTTGACGGTCATTTTGCGATCCCCTTTCCAGCATCCGTATCCACGCGTGCATTCTTTTCATCAATGCCGGAAACGCCTTCGCGTCGCTCGAGCTCTGCCAATACGTCGGACAGCGGGACATCTTTTGCTGCAAGCATGACAAGAGTGTGAAATATTAAATCTGCGGTCTCTGCCGTAAGTTGTTGCTGATCGCCACCTTTGGCGGCAATGATTGCCTCAACTGCTTCCTCACCAACTTTTTTTAATACGCTGTCGAGGCCTTTTGCATATAAAGACGCCACGTAGGAAGAGCCAGCCGCCGCACCTTTGCGGGCCAGCAATGTTTGTTCGAGGCGAAAAAGAATGTCTGCGTTGGCCATAAATTTATACCTGAAATTTGCCAGCCGATGCTAACACGCCCTTGTCATTGCTCATTTCGTCGCTGACGACCCAGCGCCCGTCATTGAGCAGATTGAAAAAACAACGGCGGCGACCGGTGTGGCAGGCAACATTGCCCACTTGCTCAACCTTCATCAGAATGGCATCGCCGTCACAATCGAGCCGCAATTCTTTGACGTGCTGAATGTGCCCGGAGGTTTCACCTTTTTTCCACAGCGTCTGACGCGAGCGTGACCAGTAATGCGCGTCGCCTGTGTCCAGTGTCAGTTGCAGCGAGTCACGATTCATCCACGCCAGCATCAGCACTTCCAGCGTCGCGACGTCCTGCGAAATGGCTGCGACCAAGCCCTTGTCATCCCACTTCACCGCGTCCAGCCACATCTCGCGCAGTATCTCACTCACAGCCTGACCTCGATGCCGCGGGCGCGCATGCGCTGCTTCGCTTCTTGAATAGTGTATTCGCCAAAATGAAAAATACTCGCCGCCAGAACCGCGTCGGCTTTGCCCTCGCTGACACCATCGGCCAGATGGTCGAGGTTACCCACACCGCCGGACGCGATCACCGGCACACTCACCGCCTCCGCAATCGCCCTGGTTAGCGCCAGATCGAAGCCGGATTTGGTACCGTCCCGGTCCATGCTGGTGAGCAGAATTTCACCCGCACCCAACTCCTGAGTGACGCGCTTTGCCCACTCGACCACGTCCAGCCCGGTGGGAGTGCGCCCGCCGTGCGTGAACACTTCCCAGCCTTCGGCGTTCGGACGTTTACGCGCGTCGATTGCGACCACGATCGCCTGTGAACCAAAGTGATCGCTGGCGTCTTTCACCAGTTGCGGATTGGTTACCGCCGAGGTATTGATGCTGATCTTGTCGGCACCGACATTCATCAGGCGCCGTACATCGTCAATACTGCGAATACCACCACCGACCGTGAGTGGAATGAATACCTGATCGGCGACGCGCTCAATGACATCGAGAATCATCGCGCGCTGGTCCGAGCTGGCCGTAATATCGAGGAACGTGAGCTCATCTGCGCCATCGTCGTTGTATTTGCGCGCGATTTCGACGGGGTCACCCGCGTCGCGCAAGTTAACGAAATTGATGCCTTTGACGACACGTCCAGCGTTTACGTCCAGACAGGGGATGATGCGCTTTGCTAACAATGCTTAGTCTCGCTATAAAAATACGTAGAACAAACACTGGCGCGGCAATCATGGCATTTTGCGCCTGAAAACAGCGCCAGTGCTAGACTTTCTGTTTTTTGAAGGTGCAGCGTGAAACTGTCAAGCCGCCGCGTCTTCGGCCAGCGCGCGCGCCTTTGCGAAGTCGAGCGTGCCCTCGTATATTGCGCGACCGGTGATGACGCCCATGATGCCCTCGTCTTCCACGGCGATCAGCTTCTTGACGTCGTCCAGATTATTGAGTCCACCCGAGGCAATGACCGGAATCGTGAGGGCTTGTGCCAGCTTAACCGTGGCTTCGATATTCACTCCGGTCATCATCCCGTCGCGGCCAATATCGGTATACAGAACCGCTTCGACACCGTAATCCTGAAATCGTTTGGCCAGATCAATCACGTCATGCCCCGTCAACTTTGACCAACCATCGGTGGCGACCTTGCCGTCTTTGGCGTCGAGTGCAACGATGATATGACCCGGGAATGCATCGCAGGCTTCATGCAAAAACCCCGGCGTCTTGACCGCAGCGGTGCCGATCACAATAAAGGCGACGCCATCGTCGAGATAACGCTCAATCGTTGCTAGTTCGCGGATACCGCCACCCAGCTGAACTGGCACGTCGCCCATGGCCGCGATAACCTCCTTGATCACCGCTTCATTCTTGGGCTTGCCGGCAAAGGCACCATTGAGATCGACCACATGCAATCGCGTCGCGCCGAGTTCCTTCCATCGTCGCGCGGTCTCGCCTGCATTGTCGGAAAACACGGTAGCACGCTGCATGTCGCCTTGTTCGAGTCGCACGCAGTGGCCGTCCTTGATGTCGATTGCCGG
>JANOQY010000356.1:0-11722 GCA_031414995.1 Betaproteobacteria bacterium | reverse complement strand
CGTGAATATCAGTCCACATCGCGCGGCTCATCGCGTTGGCTTTGTCGGGCCGATTGATGCGAATGTGCGCGATGTGATTATCGAGGGAAACTTGCAGCGTTTCGAATGCGGGCATGGTGGTCATCTGACTCTCCGTACGTTTTATTTTTTTGCTGCTTGTGTCCCGAAATGGGAATAACGATGTAAATAAAACGGATGGATTTTTTCGCATGGCAAGGCGCGAGGAGGCGACATAGCTCGGCCTATGGCAACGAGGAGCAACGCCGCCATGCGGAAAAAGACGCCGTTTTATTAATCGTTATTTCCATGTCGGGACACTATAGCTTGCGCTTTCATCATTTTTTCCGCCCCGACATTGAATATCGCGGACCCCGCCAGATTCTGCCCGCCATCGGTGACGAGTACGGTACCGCTCACGTAGGAAGCCAGCGGCGAGGATAGAAATACCGCCACCTGTCCGATCTCATCGACCGTGCCCATCCGCCCCAACGGAATGCCGGCTTCCAATTGCGCCAACGCATCCGGGCTGGAGAGGCGTTTCATGCCTTCAGTTCCTTCGATCGGGCCGGGCACGATACTGTTGCAGCGGATGCCGTATTTTCCCCATTCGAGCGCCAGATTTTTCATCATCATGTCGATGCCCGCCTTGGCTGCCGCAACATGCACTTGATAGGCGTAAGGCATGTAAGCCTGTCCGGCAGAAATGAAAATAATGGACCCGCGCGTGTCCTGCAATTGTGAAAACGCCGCGCGCGACGCATTGAACGAGCCCATGAGGTCGATATCGATAACGGTCTTGAATCCATTCGGCGACAGGTGCTCGGCCGGCACCAGAAAATTTCCTGCTGCGCCGCACACCAGCACATTGATTGGCCCCAGCTCGATTTTGGTCTTTGCCAGCGCCGCTTCAAGGGCCGTGTATTCACGCACATCGGCGACAGCAGTGCACACCTTGGCACCGAGTGCGCGTAATTCGGCCGCGGCGTTATCGAGCTTCTCCTGCGTGCGGCCACAGATGGCGATGTTGGCGCCGAGTGCTGCGAAGTTTTTCGCTACGCCTAGATTGATGCCACTTCCGCCGCCGGTGATAAATACGGTCTTGCCCTTGAAGAGATCTTTCGAAAAATACGAGGTGATATTCATTTTTGGTCCCGATGGCAGATAAAGAAAATTGCGTTGCGCGGATGGCAAAGCAGCAATATTTTACGTCGCGCCTGATACATCCCGAAAAAAATGCATTCTGTTTCATAAATGTTGTCCCAAGCCACGTAAGATAGAAGTGTTTACCTTCACCATTCAGCGCACTTTCACGCATGACCACTCCTGCACCCGCCTCTCCACACGCTTCTATTGAATCCCTGATTACGGACGTTGAAGTCGAGTGTCGTATGCGCACGACAAAAATTCGCCAAGTTTCGCGAATGAAAGATGTTCTGCAATTGAAGGAAGTGCGTCTGGATGAGGCGCTTCAATCGCGCGCGCTTGAAATTCGTGGCATCAGTCAATTGGCGCTCGCTGCCGAAGTGCGCATGCGCGAAATTCTCGATGGTCACATGGTTGAGTTGCGCGCGCAGCGCGATGTGCAAATGCTTGAGCAGGCTCGCAGCTATTTTCTGCATCGCGAGTGGAGTTGCCTGAAAGGCGTTTTTCCTTTGTTGTTTCGTGAAGCCGAGATCGAATCAGAAAAAATTCTTGGTCGTCTTGAGCGCGAAATGGACATACGGCGCAAGCGGTCGCGATAGACAATCATCACCATAATTTCCTGCGAGCGATTATTTCAATGCATTCAGCCTGGTATTTCTTAAGCGGCGCAATCCTGTTTGAAGTCGCCGGTACAACCTGCATGAAGCTCTCACGAGGCTTCACGGAGATTACCCCGAGCATCATGATGTTTGTGTTCTACGGCTGTGCATTCGCACTCAACACGGTCGCGGTCAAAACGATAGAACTGAGCGTGGCATACGCGATCTGGTCCGGTGTCGGCACCGCGCTTACGGGAGCGATCGGCATTCTCTATTTCAAGGAGCCCGCGACGGCGCTCAAGATGGTGTCACTAACGCTGATTATTGTCGGGGTGATGGGGCTGCACTCGGCGTCGGTTGCGAAGTAGCTGGTGTGAAGTTTATCGGCTTATATTAGTTATAAACTCTAGCACTGGCGAGGCTTTCAGGCACAAATAGCCCGGAGATACCCGTCGTTGCTTGTTCTACGTACACTCATGTCAATTGGTACGGTGCACTAACTGGCGATTCAAATTTCCTGTCGCGACAATCATTTATGCCGATTTCAAAAGAAACCATCATTGCCGCATTCAATCGCTTTCTGGGGCGTGCGCCTGAGTCAGACGCCGTCATTCATGCGCATCAGGTTTTTTCCACAGAAGAACAACTGGCAAGCGCGCTAACCAGTTCACAGGAATATGCACTAAAAAAACAACGGGACGAACAGAACGCAAAGAAAAATAAACGGCGCGGCAAAAACGTCGATGTGCCACCACACGTTTCAACATCAGCGATCAAGGTAACAATTTTTGGGAATTGTTCCGCCATCACGTTGGCAAAGTTGATGCAGGCGATGACCGGCGATATCGTTGCGACTGCAGTGGAGGCCAACGCCACCATGATCGCCGACTTGTGCGCCGGCAAGCTTGATCATGTCTCACTGATTGAAGAAAGCGATCTCATTTTTATTCAGGAGATCGGTGAAATCCTGACGCTGATCCAGTCACAGTTTCCGCTGCACAACCACAAGGTTCGGCGTTTTCCGTTTATTCATTTTCCGGCTTTTCATCCGGATATTGTTTATGTTCAGAGCAAGCGGCAAGGCATTCATATTCAGGGCCCGCTCGGCGAATACCAGTCGGCCATTGCGCTTTGCGGGTGGCTGGAAGGCTTGAGTGTTGAAGAAACACTAACGCTATTTCGACACGATGTTTACGCAGCGCTCGGCTATTACGACTATTGGGAAACATCGCAAAAAATGATGGTCAATGTCGGTGCAGGCGCCGGATTTTCCATGCTCGACTTGCTGGAGAAATGGCATCGTCGCGGCTGCTGGCTATATTCGATCAACCATCCCAGGCCCTTCGTGCTGGCCGATATGGCAAGGCAGATGCTCACACGTGAAGGCATCACCACTCTGCCCGATGTTGAAAATTTTGTTGCTGATGGCTTTACCGTCGGACCAGCGTGGCCGGTATACCCGGAAATCGGCAAGGCGCATGGTATTGAGGGCCACTATTACTTCAAGTGCATCGAGTCTTATGGCCCGCGCGAAAAACCGATTTTGATGTTGAACCTCCACGACTATGTGGCACATTCCTATGCCGTGTTCACGCAGTCGGGTCGTGATGATTTGCATTGCGAACGGCTGGCACTGCCGCGGTTTCAGAACCTGAAACGATTTGTCGGCTTGGGTGTGGAAGGTACACCTGAGCCTGCCGTCCCAGTTGCTGCACCGGCTGTTGAAAAACGCAGCAACCCCTACGCGACACTTCCGGATCATCAGTTCTGGCGACGCGCGATTGAAAATGTGGCCGCAGAAAATGTTGATCCTGTCGTCCGTGCGAAATTTCCGATCAGCCAGCATGATCGTGTAGCAACAGCGGGAAGTTGTTTTGCGCAGCACATCTCAGCGTCGCTGAGCGGTCAGGGATTCAACTTTTATGTTGCCGAAAAAAATCCCGCTCTCACACCTGAAGAAGCCACACGTCGTCAGTACGGCACTTTCTCGGCACGCTATGGCAATCTCTACACGGCGCGCCAACTCATTCAACTGTTTGACCGCGCCTACGACCGCTTTACTCCCAGCGATGATCATTGGGTTCGGGACGACGGCAAGTTTGTCGATCCGTTCAGGCCACAGGTTGAGCCGGATGGCTTCGCGTCACTGGACGGATTAGTGCGGGCGAGATCCCAACACTTTGCTGCTGTCCGCGAGATGTTTGAACGCCTCGATGTTTTTGTGTTCACGCTTGGCCTCACCGAAGCCTGGCGGTCGCGTATTGACGGGGCAGTCTATCCGTTGGCACCCGGCATTGTGGCAGGCCGGATGGACGATGCAGCCCATGAATTTGTCAACTTTGATGTGAACGAAGTCATCTCGGATATGCGGCTTTTTGTCGAACGACTTCGACAGGTGAATCCTGCGGCCAGATTGATCATCACCGTATCGCCCGTGCCCTTGATTGCGACGTTTGAGAATCGCCACGTACTGGTATCGACAACGCTTAGCAAATCCGTTTTGCGCACCGCCGCCGACGAAATTACCCGCAGGGATCCGCTGAGCGATTATTTTCCATCGTATGAAATCATCACCGGCAATTATTCGCGTGGCGCGTACTTTGAAAAAGACCTTCGATCAGTCACTCCTGCAGGTGTACGGCACGTGATGCGCTTGTTCTTTGCTCACTTCGCCCCAACAGAAGGCAATTCGCCGCTCGCTGACGAAATTGCCCGCGAAAGCTCATCGGTGCGAGAAATCATTTGCGACGAAGAGGCCATCGACAAACAAGCAGGAAAATAGCACCCAGCAACCGGCCGCGCGCCCAAACTGCCAATCGCACTGCCAAAGTTGCGGTTCGTCGCTAAATCGCAAGTTTGCTGCCACCTCAGCCGTAGCATGCCTCCAGTTACCTCTTGGAGGCAAAATGCTACAAGTACAAAATCTCAGCAAATCCTATGGCACCCGACAGGTGGTATCGGACGTTTCGTTCGATGCGGCACCTGGTCAGATCATTGGATTGCTCGGCCCAAACGGCGCGGGGAAAACCACCACTGTTTCGATGGTTTGTGGCTTAACCGCAGCGGATCAGGGAAGCGTGCTGCTGTCCGGCCAGCGCATTAATAGTGACCGCAGTGCAGTCAAACGCAAGGTCGGCTTAGTAACGCAGGACATCGCGCTGTATGAGGAACTCCCGGCGATGGGCAATCTGGAGACCTTCGGCGCGCTCTACGGACTAAAGGGAGCAGATTTGCGCCAACGTTCGCTGGCCGCGCTCGAACTCGTCGGCCTAACCGACCGTGCCCGCGATAAACCTTCCACCTTTTCTGGCGGCATGAAACGACGCCTGAACATCGCCTGCGCGCTGGTGCATGATCCGGATATTTTGCTGCTAGATGAGCCCACGGTCGGCATCGACCCACAAAGCCGCAATGCGATTTTTGATAACCTCGAAACACTCAAAGCGCGCGGCAAAACCATGGTCTACACGACACACTATATGGAAGAAGCCGAGCGTCTTTGCGACCGTATCGTCATCATGGATCACGGCAAGATAATCGCCAACGACACGCTGGCCGGGCTATATCGCCAGTTGCCCATCTCGGCAACGCTTACGATCGAAGTTGACGGCGAGATCAATATTGCCGACCTCCTGCTGCAACAGGGCGTAAAAACGGCGTCGCAGGAAGATGGCTGCCTCACGGTCGGTGTCGATTCGCTATCGACATCAGCCTCCATCGTGCTTGCGTGGCTGACTCGCGGTGGCCATCGCGTGAACCACATTAGTTCCGGGCGCGCCAATCTGGAAACGCTATTTCTTGCCCTCACCGGCCGCCAACTTCGGGATTGATATGAACGACTTCATGAATGCATTGAGCGCGCTGGTCCGCAAAGACCTGGTTTTGTATTTTTCCAACAAACGCGCGCTAATCATCACGCTGGCAGCACCCATTGCCATCGCCGCATTCTTTGGCTCATTGTTTGGCGACGGTGACAAGAAACCCACACGGGTTCCTGTTGCGATTGTCGATCTAGACAATAGTGCCATCACGAAGCAGATCATTGTCAGCATGAAGAATGACGCCGCGCTAAACGTGACTGAGCTCGATGAGACAGAAGCAATCTCGCAAGTGAGCAAAGGCAAGCTACGCGCGGCAGTCGTGCTGCCTGCCAAATTCGGCGAACTTAGCAGCCGCGCTATGTTCTCCAGCGGTGCCAAACCCGATGTGAATGTCCATTTTGATCCATCGCAATCGATGGCGCTGGCGATGATGCGCGGCATGCTGTCGCAGCACGTCATGAAGGCGGTGACGCAGTCGCTGATGAGTGGTGGTGGCGGCAAAGTGGTTCAAGATATGCGTACGGGTGTAATTGCTTCAAACGACATTGCCGCCGAAAGTCGTCGGGAACTACTCACACTGTTTGAAAGCGTTGAACGCGTGCAAAAACGCAACGACACTACATCGGCATCGAACCAAACGGCAGGCCCATCATTTGATGTGCCATTCAATGCAGTCGCATTGGAAACAACCGGCAAGGAGAAACGCAAATACAACAGTTATGCGCACTCGTTCGGCGGCATGACGGTGCAATTTCTGCTTTTCATGGGCGTCGATTTAGGCGTTGGTCTGCTACTGATGCGGCGCATGGGATTGTGGAAGCGCTTGCGTGCAGCACCCGTATCGCGGGCGCTATTGCTCGGCAGCACGATTGCCAGCGGCACAATCACAGCATTGCTGCTGATGTGCGGCATCTTCGGGGTCGCCATCATTGCGTTCGGCGTGCGGATTGACGGCAGTGTGATCGGCTTCATCGGTAACATGATTGCGTTCGCGTTACTCGCATCCAGCTTCGGTTTGCTTATCGCCGCCATCGGCAAGACACCAGAGGCGACACGCGGTTTGGCGATATTTGCGACCCTGCTCATGGTGATGCTGGGCGGCGCATGGGTGCCGTCGTTCATCTTCCCCGAGTGGCTACAAACGGCATCAATCGCCAACCCCGCACGCTGGGCGGTAGACGGTTTTGATGCGATGACGTGGCGTGGCCTTGGGCTTGATGCGGCCTTGGTACCAATTGGCGCAATGCTGGCTTTCTCAGCCCTTTTTACAGCGATTGCAATTTGGCGATTCAGTTGGGAGGAATAGTGCCCACCACCTAAGCCAACAAAAATGCCCGCACCGCCTCAATCTGCGATGCTTCCTGAAACATGGGCGCATGACCAACGTGTGCGAATTCAATGCCGCGTACACCGGCCTTGCGGCACATGCTGTCAAAAGTTTCCTTCAACAACAAATCTGAATCGACTCCGCGTGTGATGAGCACCGGGCAACCGACTTTTTCCCACACAGCCGACAAATCCACGTCCTGAATAGCGCCAATCTTGAACGCGTCGCCGATGCCCGGATCGTAGCGAAACTGCCAACTGCCATCGGCCGATTGCCTCACCAGCGGCACTGTCAACTCGCGCCAGGTTTCGTCTGACATTTCACCGAACGGACTGACCGCACGCACGGCCATCACGATGGATTCAAAGTCCGCAAAGCGAGGTGATGCCCCGAGGTACATTGAAATGCGCTCCAGCGACGCCTTGGGAATAAATGCGCCGACATCATTGATGACCATGCGCGTGATGGGTGTGTTGGTGTGCGAAGCCAGCAGCATGCCGATAATGCCCCCCATCGACGTGCCCACCCAATGAACTGTTTCAGCGCCTGAACGCGCGATTAGTGCCGTCATGTCGTTGATGTACTGGACGTAGTTGTAGTCGGCTTTATTCGTGAACCAATCGCTCTCGCCGCGCCCGGCAACGTCGGGGCAAATTACCCGATATTGGCCCTGCAAGGATTTTGCCAGCGTATCGAAATCGCGGCCACAACGTGTGAGGCCATGTGCGCAGACGAGTACGCGTGGATTATCGGCTTCACCCCATTCGGTGTAATGGACGCGATGAAAGCCCGATGTGGAAAGTCCCGAATAAAAACAATGTCTCATTCAATCGCCTCTTTGCTTTTTGCCAATTCGCGCAGCACAAATTTCTGGATTTTCCCGGTGGATGTTTTCGGCAGCGTCTGAAATAGAAACGATTTCGGCACCTTGAATCGCGCCATGCGTTCCCGACAGAATGCGAGCAACTCATCTTCCGTTACGACGCCGCCCTCTTTCAATTCAACAAACGCACATCCGACTTCACCCCATTTTTCGTCAGGCTTTGCCACCACTGCCGCCAGCATCACAGCCGCATGTCGGCAAATCACATCTTCCACCTCTTGCGAGGAGATATTCTCGCCGCCAGAAATGATCACATCTTTGGCGCGATCCTTGATTTTCACATAGCCGTCGAGGTGAATTACGGCAAGATCACCGGAATGGAACCAGCCATCTGCGAATGCTTCCGCACTCGCTTTTTCATTCTTCAGATAGCCCTTCATGGTGATATTGCCACGGAACATGATTTCTCCCATGGTTTCGCCATCTGCGGGCACCGGCTGCATGGTTCCTGGATCCATCACCGTCATGCCTTCCTGAAGCAGATACGCGACACCCTGGCGGCCGTTGAGACGCGCCTGCTCGTCCACTGCCAGCGTTTGCCATTCGGCATGCTTCGCACAAACCGCCGCAGGGCCATAGGTTTCAGTAAGGCCATACACGTGCGTCAGCGCAAATCCCAGCCTGGCCATGCCTTCGATCATCGCACCGGGGGGTGCAGCACCAGCAACCATCGCATGCACCTTCTGTTTGATATCACGCTTCATTTCTTCGGGTGCATTGATGAGCATGCCGTGCACGATTGGCGCGCCGCAATAGTGTGTGACGCCGTGCGCACGAAACAGCTCGAAGATTACTTTTGGATCGACCTTGCGCAAACAAACATGGGTGCCGGCGTTGGCGGCAATCGTCCACGGGAAACACCAGCCATTGCAATGAAACATCGGCAACGTCCAGAGATACACGCTGTGGCGCGGCATCGACCATTCAAGAATATTGGCCACCGCGTTCAAATGCGCGCCGCGATGGTGATAGACCACGCCCTTGGGGTTGCCAGTTGTGCCGGAAGTGTAATTGAGCGAAATAGCTTCCCACTCGTCAATCGGCGGCGACCATGCGAAGTCCGGATCGCCTGAAGCGATAAAGGCTTCGTAATCGGTTTCACCGAGCGTTTTCCCTTCTCCGTTGAAGACGGGGTCCAACACGTCGATCACCAATGGTTTTGATTTGCAAAGCTCAAGTGCGCGCTCAATCGTAGGGGCGAATTCACGATCCGTCACCAGTACTCTGGTTTCGGCGTGATCGAGCATAAAGGCAATCGCTTCGGCATCCAGTCGCGTGTTGAGGGTATTCAACACCGCACCAATCATCGCCGGACCGAAATGCATTTCTACCATCTCCGGTGTATTTGCGAGCATGGCGGTGACCGTGTGCCCCTTGCCGATACCGCGTTGTTGCAAGGCGCTGGCCAGCCGTCGGGCGCGCGCATAAACCTCAGCCCATGTGAAACGTCGCTCACCATGAATCACCGCGAGGCGGTCGGGATAAACCGTTGCGGCCTTTGGCAAAAACGACAGCGGCGATAGTGGCGTGTAGTTGGCTGGGTTCTTGTCCAGGCCTTGGTCGTACGGCGATGGGGGTACGGGCGGGGGTGCGGGCGACGTCATGGCATCAAAACCTCAGGCGCGGATCGAAGCAAAGTTGCTTTATCTATTATCAATGAGTTTGCGCGAATCATCGCGGCCAATCCCTCACGCCAACATCGTCTCGTTGTTCGATCCAGCCAAGCCCGCTGCATGCTCTGCCGCCCGCAAGGTATTACCCAGCAACATCGTAATCGTCATCGGCCCCACCCCTCCCGGCACCGGCGTAATCGCCGAAGCCACTTTTACTGCCGACTCAAAATCCACATCGCCCACCAGCTTGCCATCAGCCAGCCGATTGATGCCCACATCGATCACCACCGCACCGGGCTTGATCATGTCGCCATTGATCATGCAGGCCTTGCCCACTGCCGCGACGAGAATGTCAGCGTCCCTCGTGAATTTGGCCAAGTCCTTCGTCTTGGAGTGGCACACCGTCACAGTACCCCCAGCTTTGAGCATCAGCATGGCCTGCGGCTTGCCGACGATATTGGAACGCCCAACGATCACCACGTGTTTTCCTTCAACGGTGATGCCTTCATATTCGAGCATTTTCATGACGCCATACGGCGTGCAGGGCGGAAACCGGCTCTCGTCGATAACCAGTGCGCCCATGTTGGCGTAATGAAACCCATCGACATCTTTGTCCGATGCGATTGCCTCGATCACCACACGATCATCGATGTGCGTTGGCAACGGCAATTGCACTAGCATTCCGTGAATGGCCGCATTCACGTTAAGTGTCTCGACAAACGCGGTGAGAGCACCTTGCGAAATATCGGCCGGGAGTGCATGGACTTCTGAGTGCATGCCAATGGCTTCGCAGGCGCGCGCCTTATTGCGGACGTAAACCTGCGACGCGGGATCAGTCCCAACAATCACGACAGCCAAGCCGGGACGCGTACCCAGCGCGATGAGCCGATCTACACGCAACTTGTATTCAGCGCGAAAGAAGTCGGAAATTTTTTTGCCGTCGATGCGTTTAGCGGTCATGAGTAAGCTTTATTTTTTCGTTTTCAGTGATAAGGATGTCGATTTTCTGATCATTGGGACCGACCGGCACGGCTTCGACAATCTGGCAGTCAAACCCCGCCGCAACCCGCGCCAATGCTGGGCTTGCGGCTGATAATAATTTATCGTAATAGCCACGTCCGTAGCCTAGTCGATTGCCTGAACGGTCAAACGCGACCCCTGGCATCAGCATAAATTCGATGGCATTGACAGGCATTGAAGGAGCATCCGCATGTGGTTCTCGTATGCCCCATTTGCTCGTCGCCAACTCGGACATGTTGCGTACGACGTGCAAAATCAATGACTGACTCGCCCAATCCACGCGCGGCAAGACCACCGTTTTAGCGTCGGCAAGAATGCGCTCAAACAACGCCCGCGTTTCTATCTCGGAACCGAAACCCATGTAAATCAGCACCATGTTGGCTTCTTGATAATTCGGCAAGGCGCACACCTTTTCGACAATCGCATGCGATGCTGTAGCGCGCGCGGCAGGCAGCATGGCATCACGGCGTGCTAAGACTGTTTCGCGCAGTATCTTTTTTTCTGCTTGCAGTTTCTCGTTCATGGTTTTAGTCCAACGTCACTAGCCAATCCTCGCCAAACTTCAATATCAAAAAATCTTGTCGCCAACCCTGATGGTGAGGGCAACACGAAGAACCTCACCGTTGTTTGCGCTTTAGTATTTTTCTCATTGCACCAGCCATATTCAACGGCGCGTCCAAAATAGTTTTGCGCTGCATTTTTGCTGGTAAAGGCCACGACCTTTGGCCGATATTTCTTGAGCTTGCGTGCAAACGCGGCGGTATCGAACGCATCAATTGGTAGCTCTGCATCCACACCCGAATGCACTTTGCACAAGTCAGTGAGGCCAATGCCCAGCGCCAGTAACGCCGGATATTCTTGCGGTGCAAATCGCCTTGGCGTAATCCCAACCGCGTGAAGCGTTGGCCAGAATTTGTTGCCGGGCCTAGCGTAATAGGCCTTGGCGGCTGCGGACGCCTTCGATGGTGCGGTACCGCAGAACACAAGCTGCAAGTCCGGTGCGAGGAGATCGGGAACGAGATAAGTCATGTTGACGACGCATCCGCGACACAACTGCCTGTCATTTCGAACCCGGATTCATGGGTGAGAAATCTGCTTCGTTGCGATGTACAGAAAAAGCAGATTTCTCGCGGTGCTCGAAATGACATCTTTATGCATGCACTTACGCGCTCAGCCCAAACGGATCATCCACCGAATGCGATGGCATTGTGAACCACTTCGGCCCCGCCGCCGTCATATAAAAATGATCCTCCAACCGGATACCGAATTCGCCGGGCACGCAGATCATCGGTTCATTGCTAAAGCACATGCCCTCG
>JANOQY010000355.1:0-7457 GCA_031414995.1 Betaproteobacteria bacterium | reverse complement strand
ACCCAGATTGCCGCCGGATCGGCGGCCTTGAACACCAACAGCCCGATTGGTAACCATGCCAGTGGCGACACCGGGCGCAGCAGGCTGATGATGGGCGAAAGCATGCCATTGAGAAACGCCACGCGACCGATCAAAAAGCCGACTGGTATGCCGACCAGCGCGGCCATGCCGAAGCCAATCCCAACGCGCTTTAATGAGGCCAAAATATTCCAGCCGATCCCCTGATCGTTGGGGCCTTTCTGATAAAACGGATCGCTGAACAAATGCACCGCTGAGACCCAGGTCTTGGCCGGCCCGGGTAGATTGGGGCTCGATCCGGCAACGATTGCCCACACACCGACGAACATCAGCAATCCCAGCAGCGGCGGCAGGAAAACCATGGTCCATTTCATGATGACGGGCTTCATGCTGTTCCGTGACTTGGTGGCGACAGCGAGTTTTGGTGTTTTGGCACTGGATGTGCTGACCTGCGGCGGTTCAACGAGAATTTCATTGGCGGCGACGGTAGTCATGTCTTCTCCAGATGGAAGTGTTGATTACGCTTTGATCTTGAAAGAGGCGGCATATTTTTTCGGGTCTTTGCCGTCCCATACGATGCCGTCGATCAACTTGGATGTCCGCATATCCGACTTAGGCACCGAAACCTTGGCCATTGCCGCTGCATCTTTGTAGATCGCGATCTGGTTGACTTGTTTGGCGACGGCCAGATAGTCCGGATCTTCCTTCAGCAATCCCCAGCGCTTGTGCTGTGTGAGGAACCACATGCCGTCGGACAGGTAGGGGTAATTCACCGTGCCTTCGTTATAGAACTTCATGTAATCGGCGTCTTTCCACTTCTTGCCAATGCCATTGTCGTAGTCACCCGCAAGACGTTGATCGATAACGTCAACTGGGCAATTGACGTAAGCCTTATCGGCAATGATTTCTGCGACTTTCTTGCGATTGGCCATCACATCGATAAATTTGCTGGCATCGAGAATGGCAGCTGTCATCGCGCGCGCCGTGTTCGGGTTGTTCTTGATCCACTCGGCGGTGGTGCCCAGCGTTTTTTCTGGATGATCCTTCCAGATACCCTGTGTGGTTTCCGCAGTAAAGCCGATCTTGTCGTAAATGGCGCGATTGTTCCAAGGCTCACCGACGCAGAAGCCGTCCATGTTGCCCACACGCATATTCGCCACCATCTGCGGTGGCGGCACGACGATGTTCTTCACATCCTTGAAAGGATCAATTCCGTACGTGGCGAGCCAGTAGTAGAGCCACATCGCGTGTGTGCCGGTCGGGAATGTCTGGGCGAAGGTGTATTCGGCTTTGTTCTTGTCGATAAATGCCTTCAGGCCCGCACCATCTTTCACACCTTTTTCAGCGAATTTATTGGCGAGTGTAATAGCTTGGCCGTTGTGATTGAGGTTCATCAGAATCGCCATGTCTTTCTTCGGGCCGCCAATGCCGGTGTGGACACCGTAAATCAGGCCGTACAACACATGCGCCGCATCGAGCTCACCGTTGACGAGCTTGTCTCGCACGCTCGCCCATGAGGCTTCTTTTGATGGCGTGATCTTGATGCCGTATTTCTCATCAAATTTCATCACTGATGCGATGACAACAGAAGCGCAATCGGTGAGAGGAATGAAACCGATTTTCACTTCCTTCTTTTCTGGTGCGTCAGATCCGGCCGCCCATGCCCCTGAGCGCACGCCTGGCGGGACGATAGCCATCAGCGCTGCCCCGCCGAGGACGCCGCCCGTCGCGCGGATAAAATCGCGGCGCGATGGTTGCGTTGCAACTGTTGCAATTGGCGATTCGTCACGGCTCGTAGGGTTGAGTGATTCATGATCCATCCTGACTCTCCAAATGTTGAACAAAAAAAGTGCAATAAAAAGGCGCCCAAGCGGGGTTGCCTGTCATACGCGCTGAAAAATTACTCACGCTGACAAACACTCCTGCTTGGACGCCGTTGTCCATGTGCGCTTCTGCATTGATGCGCACTTGCAATAGCCTTAGCAAATTCGGTGCCAAACCGCGAAGACAAACTAACTCATTGTTTTTAATGAGACTTTTCTATTCATGCCGCCATGTCGAAATATCGGAAATGCCCGCACGCACCAAAAACGTTGTGCGCTGATGCTGCAATGCACCATTACGGCACTAAGCTTCTGCTCGACTCTATCGATGCTTTTTCAGCCGATCATGCTGGCCATCTCGATGACACGCGAGGCGGCGTCGGCCATCTTGATGCCGCGGTCCATCGCGAACTTGCGCAACATTTGAAATGCATCTTCCTCGCTCAGTGCGCGCTGTTTCATCAACACACCTTTGGCGCGTTCGATATTTTTGCGATCTGACAATTGCGTCCTGGCATCGGCCAATTCCTGTTTCAAGCTCTGCTCGGCGGCAAAACGCGCCACCGCCACTTGCAGAATCGGTTGCAGGCGCGCTTCCGACAATCCATCCACTACATACGCCGACACACCAGCGCGAATAGCTTCGCGAATGGTTTCGTTGCTTCGATCTCCCGAGAACATGACGATCGGATGCGGTCGATCACGCGAGACGAAGGCAAGACTTTCAAGTGAATCGCGCGATGGAGATTCGGTATCGATGATGATCACGTCGGGCGAGTTCAGCTTCACCGCATCGTAAATTTCCACAGGCGATGCCAGCAGCGAAACCACTTCGCAGCCGCTGGCAACGAGCGCCGCGCGCACCTCAGCCGCCCGATCAGGATCTTCGTCGACCAGTATCACTTTAAGTTTTGGGGGTTTACGCGCTTTCATAACAAACACAACTAAGCAATCCGCATACCAGCGTTGAGAGCTTGCTATGATGCGAGCACCTTACTCACAATTTTTTACATGACTGAGCCCAATAACACCCCTGCCTTGCTGCTGTTTGCCCACGGCTCGTCCGACCCGGCATGGGCAGCGCCATTCATAAAGCTTCAATCAATCATCCACAAGCGCGAGCCCACAAAGGTAGTCGAACTCGCCTTTCTCGAGCGTATGCAGCCCAGTTTCGACGAGGCCGTCGACGCGCTCCATGCGCGGGGCGTGCGGCAGATTACCGTCGCGCCACTTTTTCTGGCAATGGGTGGACATATGCGTAAAGATTTACCTAAGCTCCTAAGCGAAGCTGAGGTTCGCACCGGCATCACGTTTAGCACGCTCCCGGCGCTGGGAGAAGTAGACACGCTGCTCGAGGCGATTGGCGATTGGGCGCTGAGCAGCACACCCCAAGCCATCGCCAGATCGGTTTGTGGGCAATTCTCTTGATCTCAATTAGCGACGGAGGCGCGTTGTGTCGGAAAATTGTCTGCGCTGTCGAGAAAATGGCGGGGGCTTATTCGGGAACAGATTTTCATAGCGCATCGGCTCAGTTGTCTAGCGCCGCCATGGCACCATGTTAGAACCATCTACCAACCTGAGTTCACTGGTTGAACGCTCGCAGCGGGGTGATCGCAGTGCTGCTGATCAACTCTTCACCGCGCTCTACACCGAGTTGCATCGCCTCGCCCGCCGCGAGGTGGGTCGGCTTGGCACGTTCACGCCTCTAGGCGCCACCACTCTCTTGCATGAAGCCTATCTGGACATCTCAGGGCGCGATGCCCTCGCGTTTCCTGACCACGCGCACTTTATGGCATATGCCGCGCGCGCCATGCGTGGCGTTGTGATTGACCGCGTGCGCGAGCGCCAGGCCCAAAAGCGTGGCGGTGGCCTGGACATCACCTCGCTGGACACCGAAACCGCCGACCAGTGCGCACAACCGGAAATGTTGAACAACATCGCTGAAGCACTGGACGAGCTTGCCCTTTTAGAGCCCGCGTTGGCACAAGTGGTGGATTTGAAATTCTTCTGCGGATTTTCGATGGTCGAAATTGCCCAGTTGATGGGCAGCTCCGAGCGAACCGCCCAGCGCCAATGGGAAAAAGCACGTCTGTTACTGTTTCGCGCGATGCAAGCATCGTGAGCGTGCGCGCTTTGCGCCACGACAGTCTGGCGGGTTTGAGGTCTCGTTTGCGATTAGGAGTATAGAAACTTGCCAAACCTTGATCGGGCTGCCACACGATGAAATCCCCTAAACCAGAACACTGGGCACTGTTGAGCCCGTTGCTCGACGAGCTGCTGGATTTGCCAGAGCCCGATCGTCTAGCGCGCCTAGGCGAGGTACGCAGAGACAACCCGCAGCTCGGCGATGAGTTGGCCGTACTGCTGGCCGACAACCAAAGTGCACAGGCCGAAGGTTTTCTGGCGAAGCCGCTGGCTAATCCCGGCGACGATGCCACCGAAACGCCCGAGACAAGCTTAGCGGGCCAACGCGTCGGCCCGTACGTGCTGGAAGCCCCCATCGGTCAGGGCGGAGGCGGCAGCGTCTGGCGGGCGCGGCGTGAAGACGGGCGCTTTACCGGTGCCGTGGCCATCAAACTACTGCATCTATCGCTGTTGGGCCGCGCCGGGGCCGATCGCTTCAAACGAGAAGGCGATATTTTGGCGCGTCTCACCCATCCCAACATCGCGCATTTGCTGGACGCGGGCGTCACGTCTGGCGGCCAACCTTACTTGGTTATCGAACTGGTTGAAGGCGAGCGAATTGATCACCACTGCGACCTGAATCGCCTGACGGTTGATGCACGGCTGGCGCTGTTTGACGACGTGCTCTCTGCCGTTGCCCATGCCCACACTCATTTAGTGATCCATCGCGACATCAAGCCTGGCAATATCCTTGTCACGGCAGATGGCATCGTCAAGTTACTGGACTTTGGCATCGCCAAGCTCCTGGACGACGAAACCACGGCGGGAGAAGCAACCGAGCTTACTCGAGATGGTGGGCGAGTTCTCACACCCGAGTACGCAGCGCCCGAGCAACTGCGTGGTGAACCCGTCACCACGGCGACTGATGTGTATGCATTGGGCGTGTTGTTGTACCAATTGCTGGGTGGACGCCACCCGACGTCGCCTGCCAGCGGCACCTCGGCTGAGGTGGTGCGCGCGACGCTTGAGACAGATGCGCAGTTGGTGTCGCGCGCGCTGACGCAAGATTTGCCGGGCACCCTGACCAGCGGCGACATCGCCGCCAGCCGCAACACCTCAGCGACGGGTTTGCGCCACATACTGCAAGGCGACTTGGACAACATCACTGCGCACGCATTGCGCAAATTGCCGCATGAACGCTACGGCACAGTGGCCGCCTTTGCTGAAGACCTGCGCCGCTATCAGGCCCATGAGCCTGTGCGTGCCGTGGCCGACACGGTGGGTTACCGCGCCACCAAGTTCGTGCGGCGGCATCGCGGCTCGGTGGCAGCGGGGGCGCTGACAGTTATTGCCATTGTGGGTGGACTAGTGGGCACTGTGTGGCAGGCGCAACGGGCCGAGCAACAAGCCGCACGGGCGGATCGCGAGCGGCAGGAGGCGCTGAAGCAGCTGGATTTGGCTGAGGCGATGATCGAACTGATGACCGTTTCCCTAGGCCCGGTGTCGAATAAACCCCTGTCTGTTGCAGACGTGCTGAACCGGGGGGAAAACATGGTCGACAAGCAATTTCACGATGCGCCCGATATCCGCGCATTCCTGAAAATGCGGTTGGCGGACATGTGGAGCCATGGAACTGAGATCAAGCGTATGGAGGCTTTGCTGCTCGACGCACGGTCTGCAGCCCAGAGCATTGGCGATACCGCCACGGTAACCAGCGCCGACTGCAAATTGAGTCGGCTGTCCACCGACCGAGGCGATTTTGACGGAGCGCGCCGGCAGTTGAACGAATCCATTGCCCGTTTGGGCAAACATCATCCCGACTTGTGGGAGCCCATCGTGGTTTGCCTCAAGCGACGCGCGCAAACCAACCGGGAACAGGGGCTCAATGAGGCGGCGTTGGCAGACATTGATCAGGCGATTTCGCTGTTTGCAACGCCCAGACGCGGGCAAACCCGGGCACTTTTGGATTTGCGCGCTACCAAAGCGTTTATCCTGGGTTCGATGGGCAGGCTTGGGCCAGCAGTCCTTGCCTATGACGCCGTGCTTGACGACCTCAAAAAGCGCGGCACCTTCGAGACGACTTCGGAAGCGACCACGTTGAACAACTTTGCTGTTGTTTTGTTGCAGGCCGGTCAAATACTGCGGGCACGAACCACACTTGAACAAGCCATGAAGCTTGGGCAAGGGCCAGGAGCCGCACGCACGACCAGCTGGGCACAAAAGAGCAACTATGCGCTCGCGCTGACCTTGCAGGGCAAAACCGACCTGTCGGTGCCGATAGCCGAAGAAGCCCTGACGCAGGCAATTGAATCGGGCGAGGCACGCGCCATGGGCTACCGGGCGCACCAGGCGGCCGAAGCGCAATGTGCTGCGGGCAATCTGCCCCGGTGTGCAGACCATGTAGCGCTAAGCGCAAAGCATCTCACGGCAATCCTCACACCCAACAACCCGGCCTTGGGTCGCGTGGCCTTGATGCGCGCCAAGGTCTCCCTGCTGCAAGGCAACTCAGCGGCTGGGCGCGAACATATTGCGCAAGGCCTCAAGGTGTTCGACGCATCCAAGCAGGCTGAATCGTGGCGCGTTCAGGGTCTGATTCTTCTTGCTCAAGCCGATGTTCAGGAGCGCGACTTTGAGGCGGCACTCAAAAACGCCCAAAGGGCTGTGGCGCTTTCACGCGAGATATTCAAGGATTTCCCGAACAGCCATCGGGGTGGCCTGGCCCACTTGATGCTCGGCCAGATTCACCTCGCCCGCGACGACCGGGTTCGCGCCAAGGAGGCGCTGACCCAGGCACAGACCCAACTTGATGCCGCCCTCGGCCCCGAGTCGACTGCCGCCAATGAGACGCGCGCACTGCTTGCAGAGTTGTAGGGCTCGGTGGGGCGCAGGCGATTTCCACTCGACGCAAATTTCTTTTGCGCTCATCCCAAGTCGTTGGCGGAAATCCCTCGCCGTTTGCGATTACCCAGATGGAGCGACTGAAGTCTCAGCGCCCGTCCAACGGAGACTCGCATGCAACTCGGCACCTCAGCCCACCAGCTTATCGAAACTAGTGTGTCTGCAAAACCGGCACTGCCGCATGTCGCGCACAAAGAATCAGCCCGCCCCCGAACAAGTCTGCTGAATGGCAGCGCGGCAATTGATGCCGCCAGCACGGCCAGCACGGCTCAATTTCTACAAAACCCACGGGTGAATCTGGCACGCGTGATAATGAAGGGCATTGACCGGGTCTCGCCCGCGCTGGCCGCCCGAATCACTTACACCTTGATTTCATCACCGCCCCGCTATCGTCGCAACGCAGCCGAATCCGCGCTCAGGGCATCAGCGCAAAGGTGGCGGATCCCATTTCAGGATGGCTGGTTGCAGTGCTACCGCTGGGGCAAGGGCCCGGTATGCCTGTTCGTCCACTGCTGGGGAGGCCGCGGCACGCAGGCAGAAACCATGATCCGCCACCTGACGCAAGCCGGCATGAGCGTTGTCAGTTTTGACCAC
>JANOQY010000354.1:0-2699 GCA_031414995.1 Betaproteobacteria bacterium | reverse complement strand
AAAGACCAGCATCGCGCCAATGAGCTGCATGGATTTTCTATTTTTCAACTTTATCTCCTTGTAAAAAAGTCTGTTGGACGGGGCAATCAATTGTCCCAAACATAAATTTACCTCAATCAAGATTGTACGACACTCAATTTCGTAGAACGCCATTCCACGGCACTTTCAGGCTGCTTTTGCTCTAAGAGGTTCGCCAGTGCTTGTTGTAGCCCTATTTTTCAAACGCAACGACCCCATCCTTCAATACCACCTTGATCGTGTCCCTGGCCACGAATTTGCCTTTCAACACCGCCTTCGAGATTGGATATTCGATTTCCAACTCAATGGCCTGTTGCAATGGCCGCGCGCCGTACTTGGTGTCAAGCCCTGCCTTCGCGATTTCGGTTAGCGTTTCGTCGCTGACAATCAGGCGGATTCCCATCGTGGCGAGGCGCGCTTCGAAGCTCGCCAGTTCCTGTCTGGCAGCGCTCACGATCAGACTCATGCCGCCAGCCTTCTGATTCAATCCCGGCACGATGCCGGGAAACATGCCGATCACGTTATCGACGCGGTTGATTGCACGGGGTTTATCCTTGCGGGCTAAATTGTCCATTGGTTCTGACTCCTGGTTGTCGTCGTGTTGGGTCATCGGGCACCACTGTCTTTGCTATTGGTTGCGCGAGACTGGAGTTTTGATTCGGGTGCATCGGTGACAATTGCCCGGTCTTTTTTCAGCACTGTTGCTTCAACTTGTGGCGCGTCGTTGCGCCGACTCGAGGCTGTCCCAAGCACAATTGCCGCCGTGCCCCAATACATCGTGAGCAGCAGGACCACTACAACGATCATCAAAAATACATTCTCGGCGCTGGCGCTTTCAGCTTCTTCCATCCGTTGGGCGTCGCGTGACAGCGGCTGTTGGTGAGTAGCACTCTGCGTAGATACCGCATCAACCACCACCGGTCTGCCATCTTTGGCTTCCCGGGTTTTGCGCAGGCCGGGCCTTGCCTTCTGCATCCACGGAACGCCCTTCAATTCTGTGCTCCAGTCGTTTTCTGGCGTCGTTACCACGGTATGGCTCCTTGTGTATTGAACGGCGACTCAGTGCTTTTTTTGCCGATGGGGGAACTGTCTGCCTTAAGGGGTATTTCCGTACTTAAGCCGTCCTTAAAAGTTATGAAACAGTGCGTCGGTTAAAATTCAGCTTCCCCCTAAACCATCCATGCATGGAGCGCTTTTGGCACAGAGTTACCGCTTCGGTCAGGTTGAAGTCCGGCCGGCCGAACGACGGCTACTGGTCGATGGCCAGTCTGCGGTCGTTGGTGCGCGCGCGTTTGATCTGCTGATCACGCTTATCGAGCAACGGGACCGGGTGGTTAGCAAAGACGAGTTGCTCGCACTGGTCTGGCCCGGCCTTGTCGTCGAGGAAAATAACCTTCAGGTGCAGGTATCGACACTGCGGAAACTCCTTGGCCCGCATGCGCTTGCCACGATTGCCGGTCGCGGTTATCGATTCGCGATCAAGCTCGACGACGACATCAATGCCATCAACGACACCGGAACAATAAAAACACCTAAACACAATCTGCCCGCGCAGCTCAACAGCTTTGTCGGGCGCGAACGCGAAATCGGCGAGCTCAAAGAATTGCTGGCCACCACGCGACTGGTGACCTTGACCAGCATGGGCGGCACCGGCAAGACGCGTCTCTCATTGCAAGTGGCTGCCGAAATTTTAGGCGATTACCCGGATGGCGTATGGCTGGTGGAGCTCGATTCGTTGACCGATGCGCGATTGGTACCTGAGGCGGTGGCGTCGGTGCTTGGCGTCAAGGAAGAGGCCGGGCGACCGGTGCTTGAAGCGCTCGAAAAATACGTGAGAGACCGGCGACTGTTGCTCATACTCGATAACTGCGAGCATCTGGTGGAAGCGTGTGCGGCACTTGCCAAAAAGCTGCTGCGGTCAGGACGGGCCGTGCAGGTGTTGGCATCCAGCCGAGAACGTTTGCATGTGATGGGTGAAACTGCCTATCCGGTGCCCTCACTTGCCGTTCCCGACCCGCTTAGCTTGATTGGCAACGCGACCGATGATTCAACGTCGGTTGCAAATCATCTGAATGCATTCAAACAAAATGAGGCCGTGCGATTGTTTATCGACCGCGCCACTGCAGCTCAGCCGGCTTTTCAAGTCACGCTAAAAAGTGCTGCCGCAGTCGCTGATATTTGCCGTCACCTCGATGGGATTCCGCTGGCCATTGAGCTCGCCGCCGCACGCGTGTATGCGATGTCGGTCGAGCAGATCGCGGCACGTCTCGGTGACCGCTTCAATTTACTTACCGGCGGCGATAAAACCAGCATGCCGCGCCAGCACACCCTGCGCGCGTCGATTGACTGGAGTTTTGATCTCCTTTCCGCGCCCGAGCGCGCGCTGCTTCTGCAACTGTCGGTCTTCGCTGGCGGCTGGACGCTGCAGAAGCTATCGGCAAGGACGTGCGGGAAGGCGCAGGCGCAGGCGAAGGCGGCGGCGGCGAATCCCCAACGGTCTTCGATCTGCTGATTCAACTTGTCGAAAAATCGCTGTTGATTATGGAGCCGTGCGGCGAAAGATACCGGCTGCTGGAAACGGTGCGCCAATATGCGCAGGAGCGGCTGCATAAAACCGGCGAAGAAAATAACGCACGCACCCGGCACCTGAGCTTCTACCTTGCTCTTGCAGAACAGGCGCG
>JANOQY010000353.1:0-1901 GCA_031414995.1 Betaproteobacteria bacterium | reverse complement strand
CGCGCTCATCAATATGGCCACCGCCTTGCACGCGCAAGGTCTGCTCGATGAGGCCATCGCTGCCCTCGAACGCGTTGAGTCAAGACAGCCAAGCTTCCCCGAATGCCTGAACAACCTTGGTAATTTTTACAAAGACCAGGGGCGACTCGCGAAAGCGCTCGATTGCTATGAGCGTGCGCTGGAATTGAACCCGATGATGCAGCAGGCGTTTAGTAACAAGCTGGCCGCGCTGAAGGTCGATGTATCACTCACGCCTGCACAAATTCTCGATCAGCATCGCCAGTGGTCGAACTGGTTCGAAGCCGTTTCTACGCAGGCGCCATTGCAGTTAAATTCACCGCTGCCATTGCGTCGATTGCGGGTCGGCTATGTGTCGCCAGATTGCCACACGGCATTACCCGCGTTTATTGATCCTGTGATCGCATCGCACAACCGTGAGCAGTTCGAGGTGTTTTGCTACTTCAATAATCCGCAGTCCGCTGAAAAACTGAACATGCTGGGGGTCGCCAACACTACACGTGTCATGCGCGGCATGGATGACCAGCAGGTCGCGACGCTGATTCATACGGATGCAATCGATATCCTGATCGACATCGCAGGCCATACTGGTCACAACCGCCTCGGCGTGTTTGCGCGCAGGTCAGCACCCGTGCAGATAACGTGGCTCGATTATCTGTGCACCACCGGTCTGACGGCGATGAACTATCGCATCACCGATGCAGTGGCTGATCCGGTTGGTAGTGAAGCTTTCCACACTGAAAAATTGTTGCGCCTGCCACACACGCAATGGTGCTGGCAGCCCGATGCCGATGCGCCCGCTGTCGTCGAGATACCCGCAGTTGCCCGCGGGCACGTCACCTTTGGTTCATTTAACAACGCCCAAAAACTTACTGACTCGACTTTAGTGTTGTGGAAACGTTTGCTGGAAGCAATGCCGGATGCGCTGTTGCGACTCGCGGGCATTCCTGATGGCGTGGCGCGCACACGTGTGCTCGACGCACTGGCGTGCGATGCATCGCGACTGTTTTTTCTGCCGCGCATGAGCGTGATTGATTACCGCGCGGCGTTCGCCGCAGTCGATATCGCACTCGATCCAATGCCGTTTTCGGGCGCGACCACAACGCTGGATGCTCTCTGGCAAGGCGTGCCGGTGTTGACGTTGCCGGGGGCACGATCATGTTCGCGTTCAACGGCAAGCCTGCTGACGACATTGAATCTCACCGACTGGATCGCGATTGATGAAGCGGATTATGTAGCGCGTGCGCAGCGGCTGGCCGCAGACAAAACAGCATTGGCAGATTTGCGCGCATCGTGTCGTGACCGGCTGCGCGCGAGCCCAATTCTGGATCAAGCAGTCTTCACGCGTGATCTGGAAAACCTGTATCGACAGGCATGGCAAACATGGTGCGAGCAGCGAGATGACGCAGCGGGTCAGCCAAATATCGTTGCCGGCAGTGATGAAGCGCTACAGAATGCCAGGTCTGCAATCGATGCAGGCAAAAACGATGAAGCGTTGTCGCTATTGCAACCGCTGCTGCGGGTGCGTCCACAGTGGGAGCTCGCCAAACGTGAGATGGTGCGTGCGTGTCTCGCGTGGTCGAAGACGAATCCAGAAGCTGTAGCGGCGTGGCGCGAACCCATTGAGCCGGTTGAAGCGGGGGCCAAAGTATCGGCCATCGTTTGTAGTATTCGCCCTGATTATTTCAACGCGATCAAAAAGAAATTGAAGCAACGTTTTGCACGCCACGATATCGAGATCATCGGTATTCACGATGCAAAATCACTCTGTGAAGGCTACAACCGCGGTGCGGCAAGATCGAAGGGCGACATTCTAATTTTTTGCCACGATGACATTGACATCGTGCATGCCGACTTTGGCGAGCGCTTGTTGCGACATCTTT
>JANOQY010000352.1:0-11176 GCA_031414995.1 Betaproteobacteria bacterium | reverse complement strand
CGAAGCCGCCATGAATCCGAGCAAAGTAGATCGACACCGCCTTGTCGCGCTGACAGATCTTCCGAACATCGGTGAGGCCAGTACACAAGATTTACGCCTGCTTGGCATTAACCGCCTCAAATGCCATTCCAGTCCCGCATGATTTTCTCGAAAATTTCCACCGACTGATCGATACGTTCTACCGAGCACCACTCATCGGTCTGGTGGGCCATTTCGGGCTGACCGGGGCCGATAATGACGGTCGGCACGGTGCCTCCGTAACCTCTTTTCAAATCCGCACCATCGGTGGAAAACATGATGGTTTTCGGTGATGGCTTGCCATCGATAAATGGTGTCGCCACGTCGTAAACACTCTCGATCCATTCATCCGGCTCGGAATACAGCGGCGGCGTATCGACGATTTTGCGAACGTTGCCGATGTCGCCGATCAGCGCTTGAATCGAATGGCAAAGATGTACATGGTCGATGCCAGGCACAGTACGCACATCGACAGTAAGTGTTGCAGAATCGGGCACGGAATTGGTATTGAGTCCACCGCGAATAGTGGCGATGTTCATGGTCGGTTTGCCCATGACGTGATGGCAATCGACACCGCATTGATGTTGCCAGTCGAAGTGTTCAAGCTTGTCGATCACCTTGTTCATTTTGAGGATCGCGTTTTCGCCCTGTTCCGGCATCGAGCCATGCGCTGTTTTCCCCTTTGTCTCAATTTCAACCCACATCAATCCCTTGTGGCCGATGTAGGGGTAATTGCCGGTTGGCTCGGCGACAACAATGGCGCCGGCACGATCCAGCAACTTTGCTTCGGCCAGATATTTGGCGCCCTCGCATCCGACCTCCTCTGACGCCGTGAGTACGAGCGTGATGCCGGGTGAATTTTTCAGGAAAGGGGCCAGCTTGATGGCGGCGACCACGAATGCAGCAATGCCGCTTTTCATGTCGGTCGAGCCGCGCCCATACAATTTATCGCCATCGGTTTCACCCGCGAATGGATCTTTCGACCACGCCGCCATGCCCAGTGGCACGATATCGATATGCCCGGTAAAACAGATTGGCGGTTTCTCGTGTCTGCCGCCGACGGTTGCAACAACACTGGTACGGGCTTCGGCGAACTCGTGATACTTCACCTCGAACCCGGCGGCTTCAAGCAGTTTGCCAAGGTGCCACGCGCAATCTTTTTCCATTCCCGGCGGGTTGATGGTGTTGAAGTGCAGCAGGTCGCGGGTGAGTTGGAGAGGTTGGAGGAGTTGAGCGCTCATGGCGTGCTTTGGGTTGGCAAAATGCTAGTGCGCGATTTTCTTTTTGCGCATCCAGTAGTTCATCGCCTCGACCATGACAGAAAAACCGAGTGCGAAGTAGAGATAGCCTTTTGGAATCTTCATGCCAAAGCCATCTGCAATCAGGAACACGCCGATCAGCAGCAGGAAAGAGAGCGCCAGCATCTTGATCGTCGGGTGATTGGTCACGAAGTCCGACAGCGGGCCCGAGGCGATCAGCATGATGATCATCGAAATGACCACCGCCACCACCATCACCCAAAGCGTATCGGCCATGCCGACTGCGGTAATCACAGAGTCGAGCGAAAAGATAATATCGATAACAGCAATCTGCGCGACGATGGCAAAAAACGTCGGATAGACCTTGGGAACATCCGTGCCAGCGGTGGCATCGCCATGATCCCCCTCCACGGTTTCGTGCATCTCAAGTACGGCTTTGACGAGCAGGAACAAGCCGCCACCGATCAAAATCAGATCGCGCCAGGAAAAGCCTTGATCAAACAATGTGAAAAGTGGAGCAGTCAGCTTCACAATCCAGGCCAGCGTCGCCAGCAACATCAGGCGCGTGCCCAACGCTAGCGTGAGGCCGATCTTGCGGCCCATCGGGCGCTGTTCCGGCGGCAGACGGTTGGTGAGAATGGCAATGAAGACGATATTGTCGATGCCAAGCACGATTTCGAGTGCCGTCAATGTGAGCAACGACAACCAAATCTGAGGATTGGATATCCAATCGAACGTAAAAAATTCCATAAAATTGCGTCGCCTTGAAACTAAATTAATGGTCGGAACATCTTACCAAATCAAAGCTGCGATCAACAGGGTATCAACATGTGGCAAAAGTTCCACAGACTTACTGTCGTTCCATTGGTTTTTGGCATTGCGGCTTGCGTGCAAGTCGGCACGGGAATGTATCGCCCGGACCTCAATTACGACATCATTGCTCGGGTAGTGATTGGGCAAAGCGAGCAGGAAGTCACCACACTGCTTGGCATACCTTACCAACGGATTCGTTTTGACAACCTGAAAGCGACGGCGCTGGATTACCGCTATCGCGACACGTGGGGATACTGGGTGGATTTCAGTGTGATGGTCGGCGACGACGCCACAGTCGTCGGCAAAGTATCGCGCCGGATCGAGCCGGTTGATCGCGATTAAATAATTGCGAACTCTAGCACTGGCGTGCCTTTCAGAGCATTTTGCCGCTGGAAACCCCGCCAGATGGCACTCTACGTCGTTTCCGTCTCCGCTTGCTGTGGCCGCCATTTGAGCAATTTGTTTTCCGCAATCGTGACCGCGAAATCGAGCAGCAGCGCAAACACCGTCAGCACCAGGATGCCGGCGAATACGGTGTTGATGTCAAACGAGCCTTCGGCCTGATGAATCAAATAGCCGACGCCCTTGGCGCTCCCCAGATATTCGCCCACCACCGCGCCGACGAAGGCCATGCCCACTGAGGTATGCAAGCTGGAAAAAACCCACGACGTTGCCGACGGCAGATACACGTAGCGCAGCAGCTGCGACGCATTCGCCCCCAACATCCGCGCGTTGTTCAGCACCACCGGTGAAACTTCCTTCACGCCTTGGTAGACGTTGAAGAAGACGATGAAAAAAACCAGCGTCACCCCGAGCGCCACCTTGGACCATATACCGAGCCCGAACCAGACCATGAAAATCGGCGCGAGAATCACGCGCGGCATGGCGTTCATCGCCTTGATGTAGGGGTCAAGGAGTGCCGAGGCAAATGGCGTCAATCCGAGCCACAGGCCGACAGCCAGGCCGAGCATCGTGCCAATGACAAACGCGAGCGCGGTTTCCTGCAACGTCACCCAAAGGTGTGGGTAAATTTCACCACTGATAAACCAGACCCAGATCGCGTGAAATATTTTTGATGGCTCGCCAAAAAAGAAAGCGGCGCGATGTTCGTTGTCAAAAAAAATCGGCGGGATCAGGCCGGGTGCGGTGGAGATGTGCCAGATGGCGAAGATCGCGATGAGCAAGGCGATTTGCCAGAACCAGATGGGGACTTTTTTCACACCGCCACCTTATTCCTCGTCTGCGCATACCCCTTCAACACTTCCTCTTTCATCGCATGCCAAATCTGCGCATGCAGCTCTAGAAACCGCGGCGTCATGCGGATCTCGGCCACATCGCGCGGGCGCGGCAGATCAATCACAAACTCACCAATCGGATGCGTTGCAGGTCCGGCGGCGAGCACAATCACGCGATCTGAAAGTGAAATCGCTTCTTCAAGATCATGCGTGATAAAAACGACAGATTTTTTGTCCTCCTCCCACAGTTGCAGTAGTTCGTTTTCCATCAACTGGCGCGTCTGAATATCGAGTGCTGAGAAAGGCTCGTCCATCAACATGATCTTCGGGTCGAGAATCAACATTTGGGCGAGGGCGCAGCGCTTCCTCATGCCGCCTGACATCTCATGCGGGTAACGATTACCAAAACCATTGAGGCCGACGCGTTCCAGCCAGGCTTCGCCCTTCGCGCGCGCACTTGCCACGTCCATGCCGCGAAACTGTAAGCCAGCGGTAACGTTATCGATTGCTGAGCGCCATGGCATGAGCGATTCGGACTGAAACATATAGCCCGCTTTCGCGTTCAAACCAACCAGCGGCTCACCAAATACCTTCACCTCGCCGCTTGAGGCTTTCAACAATCCTGCGCCGATATTGAGCAGGGTGGATTTGCCGCAACCGGTTGGGCCGACGACGGAAACGAATTCGCCGTCGGCGATATTGAGCGTCGTGTCTTTTACTGCCGTATAGCCTGAGCCACCCGACTTACCGGTGAAGGTAACGGTGATGTTGTTTAGGGAAAGCGCCGTCGTCATGCGTTCTCCCTATTACCGCAGATGCAAAAAACTCATTTGTCTTATTTGTATTTCGCGCCGGCTTTCACCGCGAATTGGTTGTCGTATGTCGCAGCGAGATTAATCGAGTCGCCGGCGGCAATCACGGAAGGCTCAAACTGCTTCAGTACTTTGTAAACGTTTTGTGCGGCCTTCATGCTCATCTGGCCATCGGTCGAATAGCCAATCATGTTCTTCAGCAACGCCGCTTTGTACTGGCCGCGATTGCCGCCCATGTAGGATTCCGGCACCACTGCCATCACCTGCTCGGGCGAAGCTTTGGCCAGCCAGCGCAGCGCGCGCACCATCGCGTTGACGACCGCCTGGGTGGTGTTGGGATTTTTCTTGGTGAAATCGGAATTGACGTAAATACAGGACGCCAGATAATCACCGCCGTACAAATCCTTCATGCCTTTTTCGGTACGGCTGTCAGCGACGGCGACGTATTTTCCGGTTGCTTCCAACTGGCTGATGACCGGGTCAAGATTGGACATGCCGTCGATCTCGCCTTTTTCCATCGCAGCCACCGCGCCCGACCCCGCGCCCGTGCCGACGATGGCGACATCGGTTGGCTTCAAGCCGTCCTTGGCCAGCAGATTATTGACAAACATATTGGTTGACGAGCCCGGTGCAGTCACGCCGATCTTCAAGCCCTTCAGGTCTTTGGGCGATTTATATTTCGCGGCCTTGTCTTTAGGCAGCACCAGCACGATGGACGAATAGCCTGCCTGCAATACGACGGCGGTAATCGGTTGCTTCTTGGCCTGCATATTGATGGTGTGTTCGAACGCGCCTGACACCATGTCAGCCGAGCCGCCGACTAGTGCCTGCAATGCTTTGGCACCGCCTGCGAAATCAGGAATCTCGACTTCCAGCCCTTCATCTTTGAAGTACCCCTGACGTTCGGCAATCGTTAGTGGCAGGTAGTAGAACAAACCTTTGCCGCCAACAGCGATGGTGATTTTCTTCTTTTCAAGCGCTTGCGCATGAGCCGTATTGACCGCCAATAACGAAGATACCGCCATCAGCGCACACGCTGCCCGGATTATTTTCCCAATCATTTTCTCTCTCCTCGTTTGCGAAAATATTATTGTTTACAACCTAGAACCTTATGCCCACTTTGGCAGACAAGCTGGTGTTGTCGCCCATTTTTTCTGCCTCCAGCGCAAAATTGGCCACCAGAAAATTTACGTTCATCCCGACGAACACTCGCGATTTATTAAAACTTTCTTCACGCAAACCGGCAACATCGGCGCGGCTCGTGACGCGTACCGACCCTGCACCAATATATGGCGTGATCACAGTGAGTTTCTTTGAAAGCATCGCGTCCACCGCAATGGTGGAAAGACTGACATTGCTGACGCCAGTGAGTTTACTGCCCGATAATCGCACGCCAATCGCTGGTGTCGTCAGGCCGTCGTCAAGAATTGCATAGCGGACCTCCGCCCCGATCAGCGAGCCATCCACGCCGGACACGCGGCTGACGAACGCGCCGATATCAAACCCAAATGGCAAGCCTTTGCTGACGTGGATTTTTGGTACCGCCAAATTGCTCACGTCGGCACCAGCCTGACGAAAGATTGCACTGTTTTCCAATTGCGTCTGCGTTACCTCAACGCCGATATCGAACCCGGCCACACCCAGCGGGGTCGCGGGCGTGATGCCCTTGTACGCGGCAACCGCACCAAGGTCGGTGGAAAGTTTAAGGAACTGGTTTTGCGTCAGCGAACCGAGTTGGCTCAAATCACCAGCAAACGTATTGGTCGCGCATAACATTGCAGCCGTGAGTAGAGTTTTTTTCATGCTTTTCATTGAAGTATTCACTGGGTATAGAGCTTATCGGGTACCGCATGGAGATGCATGGTTTTACCGGCGCGCATCACCTGGCCGGTCACGTCATGGCCAACGATGGCGGGCATTTTCACAGCGGCGGCCAATAATTTATCCAGATCCACGCCAGTATCAAAGCCCATGTCTTCAAGCATGTTCACCATGTCTTCGGTACAGATGTTGCCGGTGGCCCCCGGCGCAAACGGGCAACCACCCAGACCCGCGAGTGAACCATCGTAGTGGACGATGCCAGCGCGGATGCCAGCAACGACATTGGCCAATCCCATGCCGCGTGTATTGTGAAAATGCAGCGTGAGTTCGATATTTGGATGTTGCTTCACAGCGGCCGCCGACAAGCGCTCAACCTGCGCCGGATTGGCCATGCCGGTGGTGTCGGCCAGACTCACGCCATCAAAACCAAGATCGGCAAAACGCGCTGCGAAGCCAAGTACACGCGATTCGGGGACATAGCCCTCGAACGGGCAGCCGAAAGACGTCGAGAGACTGCCATTGATGCGGATGCGCGCCTCTTTTGCCATTCCCACCATGATCGCAAAATCAGCGAATGACTCGTCGCAGGTCCGGTTGACGTTGGCGCGGTTATGCGTTTCCGATACCGACACCACCACATTGACCTCATCGATCCTGGCACCGGATTGATGGGTGGCGACGGCGCGCTCCATGCCCTTCAAGTTGGGCACCAGCACGCTGTAGGTCACGTCAGCAGCGCGTTTGATATTTGCCAGCACCTCCACCGCATCGGCCATGTTTGGCACCAGTTTCGGATGCACAAACGAGGTGGTTTCTATTTTCGCGATGCCGGTTTCTGAAAGCGCGTCGATGAGCGCGATCTTGGTTTCGGTCGAGATGATATTTTTCTCGATCTGGAAACCGTCTCGCACGGCGACGTCGTTGATGTAGATGCGTTGTTTCATGTTTTCTTTCTGCAAACACCCTGAAGGAAATACGCTTAAATAATGCCGCGTTTCTTCAATTCATCCTGCGCTGCAACGTCAACACCAATCGAGGTCAATACCTCCGCCGTATGCTCCCCCAGCTTCGGACCAATCCATTTGGTGCCGCCTGGCGTTTCAGAAAGCTTTGGCACAATCCCCGGCAGCCACACCTCTTTATTATCACCGAGTTCGTGTTTCTCGATCATCCCGCGCGCCTGATACTGCATGTCGGCAACAATATCGGCGATGGAATATATTTTCCCCGACGGGACATCGGCCTTTTCCAACACGGCCAGCACATCGGTCAAGGTATTCGCACCAGTCCACGTTGCGATGGCGGCATCAAGTTCCCCGGTGCGTCTGGTGCGTCCGGCATTGTCGGCAAGAGCCGCATCATTGGCGAGATCGTCCCTGCCAATCGCCAGCATCATGCGTTTAAAAATCGAATCGCCATTGGCACCGATCACTACGTATTGGCCGTCGCCACAAAGATAGGTATTGGATGGCACGATACCCGGCAGCGATGCGCCGGTGCGTTCACGCACAAAGCCTGTCATGCCAAACTCTGGCAGCATCGATTCCATCATCGAAAACACCGCTTCGTAAAGTGCCACATCGACCATCTGGCCCTTGCCGGTTTTATGCCGGTGATGCAGCGCCATCAATGCTCCCATCGCGCCGTACATGGCGGCCAGCGAATCGCCGATTGAAATGCCGACCCGCACCGGTGCGCGATCCGGATATCCCGTGAGATAACGCATGCCGCCCATCGACTCGCCAATCGCGCCGAAGCCGACGCGGTCCTTGTACGGGCCGGTTTGGCCGAAGCCAGACAACCTGACCATGATGAGTTTGGGGTTGTCCCGGCTTAACGATTCAAAACCAAGGTTCCATTTCTCCAGCGTGCCGGGGCGAAAATTCTCAACGATGATGTCGGCGTCTAGCGCCAGTTTGCGGACGATGTCCTGACCTTCCTTTTCGCGCAAATTCACCGTCACAGATTTCTTGTTGCGTGCCTGTGCGTACCACCAGAGACTCGTACCCTCGTGAAGCTTGCGCCACTTGCGCAATGGGTCACCGCCTTCGGATTTTGTGTCGGCGGGCGATTCGATCTTGATCACCTCCGCGCCGAATTCAGCGAGCAGCCGTCCGCAGAATGGCCCCGCGATTAGCGTGCCCATTTCCAGCACTTTGAGGCCATCGAGTGGCATCGATTTTGTGGTTTCCGGCATATTGCACCCACGTCTAGATAGTGTTTCGAATGATCAACGCCAAACCGTCAGGCGTAAAATTTTCGTCGCGCGCGCATGAAGCCAAGTCTGCCATTCTTGTCGCCTTACGCTGAGACGTCGCTGCGTCGCTCAGTTTAAAGAAGAATTCACTGCGATTTACTTGTCGGTAGATGATGCGCCGTGATGGGCGGCTTTCGACCCATTGCGGTCGGTCAGCATTCTACAAAGTGGTCATTAACGTAATAGCTCAGAGGCGGCGCGCTGTTGCGCCGTCCTCTGGAGCGTTGAGTTAGAAGACGGTCGTGTCAATTCCACGATGCTTTGCAGTCTTGCGTGCCATCACGCAAACCTCGTCAAACGACGTTCGTTTGAACGAAGACTCGTGCATATGAAGAAGGGTTAGGTAGGGAGGGCTAATGCTGACGAGAGGCACATACCCAACTGCTGGTTCAAGGCGTTTCAGCTCCGTGACTGCACCGGAATGAGCACCAGAAACGTGAATATTTTGTAGGTCCTTTAATGGACCGTCTGACCACTGCCGCAGCACCTCGACTATATCAAACAGCCGATCATTTACCCAGCTCGCGTAGTCCTTGGTCTCCTCACGAAGTGGGATGTGACCACGATGAATAACCTTATTTCTGAATTCAGTCATTGACTGTTGAATTTCAAACTTCCCTTTTGTCGTGAGTAGCCACTGAACCAGAAATGCCCCCAGTTGCCGTTCTGATTGGCGAGTTACCTGTTTCCACATGTCGTTGATAGTGACCAGTTCAAGCCCGCCAGCTCGCAGCGAGGCCATGGTGAATAGTTCTTGTGCCCGCTCCAGCGAGGCTGCGAAGCCAAGGACAGCTTCGAGCTCAAAACCCATGAGGTATGACAGTACAGCCGATTCGTAAAGCACGTCGTACCGTTCCTTTGTGATGTACCCAATGTAGTCATGGCCGCGTGGACATTTTCCACGAGCGACGAAATCATCTCCATAGTTGGCGAGAAAGTTGACCCGAGACCCATCGAAGGTTCCCTTCGCCGGAATAGCTCCCCTATCTGTCAGATCTTGCAGGCACTTAGTACAGTGCACAAGTATGCGCATGGGTGTGAGGAGGCTTCTAACGATAAAGTTAAAAGGCGGCGCGCTTTTGCGCCGTCCCAGTGAGCGTAGCGAGCGGATTGACCGCAATGTTAGCCGTGTTCAAAGTGGGTCGTCAGGAAGTTGATAGCGGCGCGAGCGACCGACACCTTCGGGAATGCCAACGTCGAAGAATATCGCTGGCTCCATGCGAATCCGCTCCGGACCACTCATGTAAAGTGCAAGAGAAAACAAGCCGCCTGAGGACACAATACAGTGTTCTAGGTCCGCATGAGCGAAGTGCTTGTGCCTTTGATGCTTCACAAGTTGGTGATCTTTCCACCATCCAGGATTGGCACCGGAGCCCCATTCTTTCCATGGCTCGAATCGCAGGCCAAAGCGCGGCACTTCGACAATCATTTCGTGAATGCGCGGATAGCGATTATGGATAATGGCGCGGTACTGGTCCATGTTCGTGGCCGTAGCGCTTGAGTCGATCGCTTCACACAGGACTTTGGCCACCACATCGACTTCGGAGCAGGCGCTGATAATCAAGCGCGCAAATTCTATTGAGTACGTTCTGTAGTTCGAGGGATGCGGTTCCACAAAGCGAGTCGTTCGCTCAACATCTTGTTCCATTGCAAGGAAGTAGCGCCAGTGTTCGTTCGTCATCGATGGGCCTAGACGGCTAACGTCCTAGCTAAAGGGCGCCGCGCTTTTGCGGCGTCCAGCGACCGAAGGGAGCGACCTTGAGCGACTTGTTAGCTTTCACCGCGCTCCTTGAATTCGAATGAGGTGCTTCATAAAACAAGCGCTTATCTCCAACACAAACTCTGCCTCTGCCGTTGGGACAGAATCGCCATGCTTTATATAGGTGTTCTGATACTTCGTGTAATAGTCGATCAGTTTCGCAAGCATGTTGGCAAGTTCTGAGGATCCTCCTCGATCCTTTATGTAGCCCCCGATCGCTCCGAGTTGATTCTCAAGCGACTTGTCGTTACCCAGCAGGTGCCGCATAAGTTCTTCGAGCGAGCGCCTCAGGTCATCTAGCGCGTTGCGAGTGAATATTCCATTGGAATATTTGAGGAGGGCTTCGTCATAAGCCTTCTTCGCTTCGGGATAGTCCGAGAGCCAGTGGCGCACTTCAGTTACAACCACCGGCACGCTCTTTCCGGTCGTTGTGTCGTTCGAGAACTGAAAGTAGCGCGACAACAACGTGATCTTGAGTTGTGAAGCGTTTAGCTTCTGATCGGAGGTCGCGCTTGGATTGGTGCTGACGCGATCGCACAACTCGTAAATCACCTGATACTGCTGCCCCGACGAAAACGATCGCAGGTTTTCGAACAGAGCCGTCTTTTTGTTTGGTGCAGTGAAGGGATAGCTTGCGTGCGGGATATCAACATCAAAATCAACTGCAAAAGCGGAAGTCACGCCGACGATCTGCGAGCCCGAGATCGCCTCAGACAGTATCTCTGCGGCTCGCTGCAAGAAGGCAGTGCTGATCTTCTCGTTCATGGTTCCAAGTGAAAGCTAGCTAGATATAGGGAGACTACGTGTCTCCCTATCATTCCGACTGATCCCTATTATTCCGGGGAAATGTGAACACGAAGTCATTGTAATCAACAGCTTACCATCTGCACTAGTGCGATTCACCATCACTAACAAGTCACGAAAAGCAGCAGCACTCATTCAATACCATTCCGGCGGGAAGGCTCGTCACAACCCTTCGATTTAACCGATGCAGCTGATAGTCCGCTTTCGAGCAAATCGGATAGCATTGGGGAATGTCAGCAGTTGGCCGCAAGTCGTCCGACTGCCGCTGAAGTATAGAGTCGTGAACCAAACAGCATGTGCCTCTAGTTCAATTCGGGTCAGCTTTTTTTGTTCCATGGTAGCCCCGCTCTTAATGAGCGAGATAAATCGACACGCCAGCTTTCTTGGCGGCTTTGCGC
>JANOQY010000351.1:0-3322 GCA_031414995.1 Betaproteobacteria bacterium | reverse complement strand
GATTTCCCCACAGCAAAGTGGGACGCCATCATTGCAATCAACATGTCATCTGCGTTTCACACCACCAAGATGGCTGTCCCATATATGAAATCCAAGGGCTGGGGGCGCATTATCAACGTCGCCTCTGCACATGCGATGGTGGCCTCGCCATTCAAATCTGCCTATGTCGCGTCAAAGCACGGCATTATGGGATTTACGAAAACTGTCGCATTGGAAGTGGCTGAAAAAGGCATCACCTGCAACGCCATCTGTCCCGGCTACGTGCTGACCCCGCTAGTGGAAAAACAGATTCCGGATACCGCGAAAGCGCGCGGCATGACCGAAGAGCAGGTCAAGAAAGATGTATTGCTGGCCGCGCAACCGACCAAGCAATTCGTCACGACAGCGCAGGTTGCCGGCACGGCGATTTTCCTGTGCAGCGATTCTGCTGCTTCAATTACCGGTACAAACATCATGGTAGAGGGTGGCTGGACAGCGCACTGATATCGGGCACAAGTGTTTTCGGTCCGGTCGACCTTATCGATCAAAACCGGGCCGATCTCCTGAAGGTCAATGCACCAACCGCCCCAGGGCATGAAAGGGTAAAGAATGAAAGCAAAGCTCATTACCAAAGCTAAAACGAAAGGCCCGGCGAGCGCACTCAAATCAGCTCCCGCTGCGGCCAAGCCAGCGACCAAGCCGGCAGCGAAGAAAAACGTGAGCAAATCGGTTGCATGGAGCCCAGGTGTGGTGGCTGCACCTGCGATTGTCAGAAGAAATGAACCCAAACGAATCAATATGGCCCTTCAGGGCGGTGGCGCGCATGGTGCCTTCGGCTGGGGCGTGATGGACAAGTTTCTCGAAGACGGACGTGTTGAGATCGAAGGGCTCTCCGGCACCAGCGCCGGCTCCATGAATGCTGTTGTATATGCTTACGGAAAGCTGAAGGGTAATGATGGCGCCCGTCAGGCGCTGCATGATTTCTGGAAAGCCATTTCCGATGCGGGACAAAAGTTTGCCGTCAAGAAGATGCCTTGGGACCTCGGCACGATACAGAAAGAAAATCCCCTTCAGGACATGATGAAGTCGATGATGAGCATCTTGTCGCCCTATCAAATGAATCCGATGAATTACAACCCGCTGCGTGATGTTCTAGAGCAGCAGGTAGATTTTGAAGAGCTAGAGCGTAGTCAGCTCACCAAGCTGTTTATCTGCGCAACTAATGTGCGTACCGGCAAAGTAAAAATATTCCATACGCCCGAAGTCACTGCAAACGTTGTTCTGGCTTCGGCATGTTTACCGCAGGTTTTCCAGGCCGTCGAGATCAATGGCGAGCACTACTGGGACGGCGGCTACATGGGTAATCCGGTTTTATATCCACTCTTCTATTACACCGAATCGCGCGATGTGGTTATTTTGCACATCAACCCGATCGAGCGTCCGGGTCCGCCTACGACGTCCGCAGATATCGCAAATCGTCTTAACGAAATCACCTTCAACTCCTCACTCATCAAAGAGCTACGCTCGGTCTATTTTGTGCAGAAGCTTCTCGACGACGGGTGGATCAAAGACGAGCATCGTGACAAACTTAAGTACGTACTGATCCACTCTGTGCGTGCAGACAATGCGATGTCTGATCTCTCATCTGCCAGCAAGATGTCCAGCGATTGGGCATTCCTTACCATGCTGCGTGATCGTGGTCGTGCGTTGGCCACAGAATGGCTTGAGCATAATTTCGATCAGCTTGGCGTGCGCTCAACGGTCGATTTGAAGCGCGAGTTTTTGTAAAGTTCGTCTGGCGCAGGACATCGTAAAGCTTAAAAAAGCGGCGAACCGGGTAAACCTATTCGCCGCTTTTCTATTTGGACGGGGAGGCCGCAATAGCGGCGTGAAAGGCGATACAAATGAAAACTAAAGCAATCGCAGAAGTAAAAAAATCAAAGAAGGCGGCGACAAAACGCGCGCCCGCGCGCAATTCAAAATCCCCGGCACCTGAGCCGACTGTAAACGGTGTCAAACGCGTCAACATGGCGTTGCAAGGCGGCGGCGCGCATGGCGCGTTTGCTTGGGGGCTATTGGACAAATTTCTCGAAGATGGCCGGATTGAGGTTGAGGGGCTTTCCGGCACCAGTGCGGGGTCAATGAACGCGGTGGTGTATGCCTATGGTGTTCTGAAGGGCAAGGACAATGCTCGTCAGGCGCTGCATGACTATTGGCAAGCAATTTCCGATGCTGGTCAGAAGTACAGCATGGTCAAGCGGTCGCCATGGGAGCAGATGTTCGGCGGCTGGACGATGGAAAAATCAATGGCTACCGAAGGCTTCAAGCTTCTTACCAGCACGTTTTCGCCATACCAGTTGAACCCAATGAATTTCAATCCATTGCGCGAAGTACTTGAAGCGCACGTCGATTTCGCAGAACTGGACGCGAGCCGTTCAACCAAGTTATTCCTTTCTGCAACCAATGTACGCACCGGAAAAGTAAAGGTGTTCCACACGCATGAGATCACCTCTGACGTGGTACTTGCATCGGCATGCCTGCCGTATTTGTTTCAGGCAGTTGAGATCAATGGCGAGCACTATTGGGATGGTGGCTACATGGGCAATCCCGTCCTTTACCCTTTGTTCTACTACACCGAATCACGCGACGTGGTCATTCTGCATATCAACCCGATCGAACGCGAAGGCCCGCCGACCCTGTCTAGTGAAATTGCCAACAGGGTCAATGAGATCACGTTCAACTCATCGTTGATCAAAGAATTGAGATCTGTTTATTTCGTCCAGCAACTGCTGGATCAAGGCAAGATCAAAGAAGAATTTCGTGACGAATTCAAGTACGTACTGATTCACTCGGTCCGAGCCGATGCTGCGCTAGCCGATTTATCGGTTTCAACCAAGTTTGCAAGCGAGTGGGAATTTCTGACCATGTTGCGTGATCGTGGCCGTGCCTGCGCAAGCGAGTGGATAGAGCAGAATTTCGACCACTTGGGCGTCCGCTCGACGGTGGACCTGAAGCGCGAATTTTTATGAAACACAAACTCGCAGACTAAATAAAAACGCGGCGAATCGTTCAACCGATGCGCCGCGTTTTAATTTGTATGACCTTATTTTGCCAGATAGTCGTGAAGCACGCGTCCGTAGGGCAGTGTCATGTCGGTCACCATTTGCAAGCCACCAACGACATGCCTAACAGGCAAATCAGCCAGTGGGCAATTCACTGCGGGCACGAGTTCGAGCCGCGCGGCACCGGTCCATGCGCCTTTGATCACCACGTCGGCAAAATTGATTCCGACGAGTTGCGCAATGGCTGGCTTTCCATTGATGTCAGGAATCAATTTCAACGT
>JANOQY010000350.1:0-1713 GCA_031414995.1 Betaproteobacteria bacterium | reverse complement strand
ATCCAGCCCGCGTCCTGATGATTTGCTCACGTCCAATCCGACGCCGTCATCAGTAACCCGCACAAACACTCTTGCATTGGCGTAGTCCACACCGGTTGAAAGGGTGATGCGTTTGGCGCGTGCGTGCTTCAAGGTGTTGGTAAACGCTTCCTGAACAATACGCAATACGCTGCGCACATTTCCCGGATCAAGGTAGGCCAGTGGCGGCAGATCGCTCACTGCCCACTCCAGCGAAATCCCGGCTGCTTTCAGGCGCGGCTCCAGACGGTAGCGCAGATTTCCCAGCACGACCAAAAGATCGCTTTCAACAGGCTCCAGCGAGTCGATGGTGAGTTTTAGTTCGTCGATGCAATCGGTCAGCGTTTCTTCAAGTTGATGCTGCGTGAGCGAGCTCACGCGCGACAGCGCCAGCGTCGACATGAGGTGGGAACCGATGCCGTCGTGCATATCGCGCATCAGACGTTGCCGTTCATCTGACGTGGTGCGTTGTTGATCAAGAAAGCGAAGTCGTTCGTAGCTTAAGGCGAGCTCGCGTTCGCGTTCACGCACCCGCGAGGCAAGCTCAGCGTTGAGCGTTTCATGTTGCTGCAATACGCCGACAAAGCGGCGTATCAACAGAATGGCTACCGCAAATAGCAGCAGGGGACCACCTAGCGGCAGCAGGTACAGCGTGTCAAATTCAAACCGCTCCTCGTAATTCACCAAATCGTGCATCGCGAGTAGAAAATTGATCACGATGGCGCCGAGCAAAGTTAAATTTTCCAGCTTCGGGTCGCGTGTGAGTGCGTGACCGAGGACGACCAGCATCGGTACTGCAATCAGCGCGTTGACAAGAAATACTGTGATCACCACGATGCCGCTCGATGTGGCAAACAACAGCACTGTTCCGGCCGCTGCAAAAATGGCGATGCCACGCTCAAAACGCGGTGATGCCTGCCCGCAGAAACGCAACACGAAATAGGCTTGTATCGCTGTCATCCATAACAGCGATGGCGCGGCCAACACCCAGCCCCACGAGTCAATGTCGCGTGAAAAGTTGTGCCAGAGTCTGGCTTTAGTGGCCAGACAAAGCAGGGCAAAAAATCCAAACACCGTTTCCTGCCGTCGGCTCGCCCACAGTGCTGCCGACAATAACGCTGTGAGGCCGAGTAAAGCGGAGATAAATTTGGGCGCGGTGGATTGTAAGAAAATACGGCGATCATAATACCCACGGACCTGCGCCTCCGGGCCGAGGTGAACGCGCGATAAGCCGGCGCGCCGCATGCCGTCGGGATGCAGGCGAATCAGAATTTCATTCTTGCCCGCATGCAACATCAGCGGTGGGACGACGAACATCTGTGCCAAGTTCCAGCTCATTTCGCGTGCTTCCAGATTTCCACTGACGCCCAACAAAACTCCGTTGACGTGCACCGCCACATTATTGGTTACGCGGGGAATATAAATTGCCTGCGGAAGCTCCGGCGCGCGAGCGAGATCAAAGCGCAGCCGGTACCAGCCCAATCGGCTGCGGTCGCGCGGCATTTTGTGCCAGCTGTCGGGGAGGGCGATGGTCTGCCAGACGGCGTCGGATGCGGGCGGCTGTATTTCGCCTGTCAACGTAAATTCAGCCTGCGCCAATTCGATGCTGTCGGTTGAAGAGGTGGTAGGCGGCGTTTGCGCATGCGCTTGACTATGAGGCAGGCCCGCCACCAATATCACGCTACCGAGCACGAC
>JANOQY010000349.1:0-5257 GCA_031414995.1 Betaproteobacteria bacterium | reverse complement strand
AAAAACGTAATGTCCTGATCAGTGATTTTCTTGCCGCCACCTCGCGACTGCTTCTTTACTTTGGGATTCGTGATGCCCTGCCTGCGTAGCGTGGCATTGACGATGTTTTCGCCAGACGCACGAATTTCGCCCTTGACAATTTTCCCGGATTTATCTTTGCCTTCCCAGGAAAAATTGATGAGTTTTAAATCCTTGGCGTCTCTTTTACCCGAAGCGGTGGTAGCCATCGCTACTCCTTAATCAAACTTGCCTGCAATAAAATCTTCAATTCACTTTCACGAATACGATACTGCTTACTCATTGGTACAAGATTCAACCTCTTCCAGCGACGTCAAACCCGCCTTCACCTTGCGCAAACCAGACTGCCGCAAGTCAGAGATGCCCTCTTTCCTTGCCTGATCAGCGATATCGATCGATGTGCCATTTTTCATGATGATGCGCTGCATTTCGTCCGACACAGGCATCACCTCGTAGATACCGACCCGACCCTTATAGCCTGTATTCTTGCATATGTCACACCCGACGTGCCCGTACGGCTGCCATGAGCCATCCAGATCCTGCTCCTTGTAGCCGGCACGCAGTAGCGCTTCCTTGGGAATTTCAATGGGCCGTTTGCATGAACAAAGCCGCCTAGCTAATCGTTGCGCTGTGATCAGAATGACCGCCGTCGCAATATTGAACGGCGCGATACCCATGTTCATCAGACGCGTGAGCGTGGAAGGCGCATCATTGGTGTGTAGCGTGGACAGCACCATGTGGCCAGTTTGCGCGGCCTTAATGGCGATTTCACCGGTATCCATGTCGCGGATCTCACCAACCATAATGATGTCGGGGTCCTGGCGCAGAAATGATTTCAGTGCTGCAGCAAAAGTAAGCCCGGCCTTATCGTTCACATTGACCTGATTTATGCCGGCGAGGTTGATCTCACAAGGGTCTTCAGCTGTCGAAATGTTGATGCCCGGCTTGTTCAGGATGTTCAGGCACGTATAAAGGGATACGGTTTTGCCCGAGCCAGTTGGGCCGGTCACCAGCACCATTCCATAGGGACGGCTGATGGCATGCAACAGCGCGGCGCGCTGCTCCGGCTCATAACCCAACGCCTCAATCCCCAGCGTGGCGCTCGAGGGATCGAGAATACGCATACAAATCTTCTCGCCAAACAACGTCGGCAAGGAAGAAACGCGAAAGTCGATTGCGCGTGTAGGAGACAGTCTTAACTTCATCCTGCCGTCCTGCGGCACCCGCTTTTCAGAAATGTCCATCTTGGAAATAATCTTGATGCGTGAAGCGATCTTTTCCTTGATGGCCAGCGGCGGCTGCGCTACATCCGCCAAAATACCGTCCGTGCGGTAACGAATCCGGTAGAACTTTTCGTAAGGCTCGAAATGTATATCCGATGCACCGCCGTTGATTGCATCCAACAGCACTTTCTGCACATATTTCACCACTGGTGCATCGTCGATTTCTTCCGGTGAACCAGACGCCGAATCTGCTTGCGGTTCATCGCCAGCGCCGAGATCAATATTTTCGAGAGAGGTATCGTCACCCATCAACTGATCGAGCGCTTTCGCCGAGCTCTCGCCGAATCGCTTGATTAGAACTGCAAGCTTGTCTTCTTCAACGACTACCGGTTCCAGCGTTGAGCCCGTCGCGAATTTCAGCTCGGATAAAAGCTGCTCATTGGTTGGGTCTGACATCGCCACAAACAGGCGATTACCACGCTTTTGCAACGGCAATACGCGCTTGGTTGCAAGCAGCTTGGAGTCAATCAGGGTTGTCGGTAACTGATCCGCATCGACAGACGATAGATCCAGCAGCGGGACACCGAAGGTATGCGCTGCGAACAACGCGATTTCTCTTGGCGCAAGTTTCTTGGATGCCGCCAGTTGTTCGATGAAGGTCACGCCAGTTTTTTTTGCTTCGGCCTGAATAGCATTCGCATCACCCTGAACAAGCTTGCCCTGCTGCACCAAGGCGCGGCCTAACGGACTAAAAGTATTTGCGGCTGCGGCTACCATATTATGCGTTAAGCTTTGACGCCCTTAAAGCGAAGAAACTACATGATGCACCTACGCTAACACTTTGTAAAGAAAACGCTATTTGGCTAAAAGTAACGCTTCAACTTCTGCCACAAAGGTGTCGGACAGGGGTGCAACGCGACTGGAAAAGCTCTTGACATTGGTGCCGTCACGAGCCACCAAAAATTTATGGAAATTCCACTTCGGTCGCTCGCCAGTTGCCTTAAAAAGCAGCTCATATACGGCATTGACTTGGGTCCCTGAAGCGGGCACGACAGAGGTTTTCTCGATCATTGGAAACTTGACCTTGAAAGTCCGCTCGCAAAAATCAGCGACTTCCGCGTTTGAGCCGGGTTCCTGCTTTCCAAAGTCATTGGCCGGGAAGCCTAGTACGACCAAGCCACGCTTTTGGTATTTGTCGTATAAAGCCTGTAGCCCCGCGTACTGCTCGGTATAGCCACAGTAGCTGGCAGTGTTCACCACCAAAACCACCTTTCCGCGGTATTGACAGAGATCCTGCGGTTTTCCTTGAAGCGACGCGAAACGGTGATCAAGAATCGCGGGGCACTTGCCAAATGTCGCTGTAGTCGACGCCGATGCACTTGCCATGCAGGCCAGCCCTATCGTCCACAGGGCAAATACCGATTCTGCTTTAATGAATTGCATAAGAAGCTCCACGTTTGATCAAAGGGCAATACTGACTTTCAGTGACGCGCGCCCACCCGAATTGCAGCCAGTAAGTGAGGAGTCTCACAGGGTGGCTGCTATAATTTTACGTTATTCATATATTTGACGATCAATTTCGCCTTATTCCAAGCTCCAAGCGATTTCGTTGATTAATCTCTCTGCACAATGCCTCTCTTTGCTATCGGACTCAATCATCGCACTGCGCCCATCGAGGTGCGCGAACGCATTGTGTTTCCGCTGGAGGCGCAACGCCCTGCACTTGAAGACCTGAAACTTGCGACTGGTGCGGATGAGGTTGCATTGGTGTCCACGTGCAATCGGACAGAAATCTATCTGCGTGGCAGCGCGCAAATGGTCGCCGACCGCGTTGCCGAGTGGCTGGCATCGCAGCCCGGTGCAGCCAACGGCAGCATCACACCGCACCTGTATCAGCTACAAGATGCCGCCGTTGCCCGTCACGCGTTTCGCGTTGCGAGTGGACTTGATTCGATGGTGCTGGGAGAGCCGCAGATTTTGGGGCAAGTAAAACTCGCTGCAAAGGTCGCCACAGAAGCGGGCACTCTTGGCGGTTCACTGGATCGATTGTTTCAGGAAACCTTCAAAGTCGCGAAGGAAGTGCGCACCCAAACAGAAATCGGTGCGACTTCGGTGAGCATGGCAGCTGCCGCTCTGAAGTTGGCGCAGCAATTGTTTGGCGATCTGCGTGACACCAAATTGTTGCTCATTGGCGTGGGGGAAATGATCGAGCTTGCGGCAACGCATTTCGCGGCGCACTCACCCAAAAGTATTGTCGTTGCCAATCGCACCATCGAGCGCGGGCGAGAACTGGCGCGACGTTTCAACGCCACTGCAATCACGTTGCAGCAGTTACCCGAATGCATTCATGAGTTCGATGCTGTTATTACCTCAACGGCCTCAATGCTGCCCATTATCGGCAAGGGCATGATCGAAAGCGCGCTGAAACAGCGCCGTCACAAACCGATTTTCATGGTTGATCTTGCAGTGCCGCGCGATATAGAACACGAAGTCGGTGAGCTGGACGATGTCTTCCTCTACAGCCTCGATGCGCTGGGTAAAATCATTCAGCAGAACGCCGAAAAGCGCGAAGCAGCGGTGGCTGAAGCGGATCGCATTATCGACATCCGAACCGGCGAGTTCATGGTGTGGCTCGGCGCGCGTGCTTCGGTGCCGGTCATTCAACAACTGCGTGGCAAAGCCGACCAATATCGGCTTGCCGAACTTGATCGCGCCAAACGCATGTTGGCCAAGGGTGAAGACCCCGCCAAAGTGATCGAGCAACTCGCAAACGGGCTTACCAATAAGTTCCTCCATCATCCGATGGCCGCACTCAACCGCACGCACGGCCAGGAACGCGAAGCACTACACGACGCGCTGGAAAAACTTTTTCCGGCATCCTCCGCTTCAACAGATCAACAAGAACAAGAAAAATGAAAGAGTCGATTAAAAACAAGCTGGCCTCACTGGTTGAGCGCTTGGCAGAGCTTGATCGCCAACTGGAAGATCCTGCGGTCGTCAACAACATGGACAACTACCGCAAGATTACACGCGAGAGTGCGGAAATCAGTCCAGTCGTGGCGCTTTACAACGAGTATCAGGGCATTGAGAAAGACATCGTTGCGGCCGAGGAAATGGCGACCGATCCCGAGATGCGCGCGTTTGGTGAAGATGAAATCCGCGCGGGCAAGGTGAAACTTGATGCGTTGGAAGTCGACCTGCAAAAACTGCTGTTGCCAAAAGACCCGAACGACGAGAAGAATACCTTCCTCGAAATTCGCGGCGGTACGGGGGGCGATGAGTCTGCGCTGTTTGCGGGCGACCTGTTTCGCATGTATACCCGGTTCGCCGAACGCAATCGCTGGCAAGTGGAGATCATTTCGGAGTCGCCTGGTGAAGTCGGCGGCTACAAGGAAGTTATCGCCCGTATCGTCGGTACCGGTGTTTACTCGCGGCTGAAATTCGAGTCTGGTGGGCACCGCGTGCAGCGGGTGCCGGAGACCGAAACACAGGGACGCATTCACACGTCTGCCGCCACGGTCGCCGTTATGCCGGAAGCCGATGACGCTGCGGCGATTGCCATCAATCCTTCTGAAGTTCGTGTGGACACGTTCCGCGCCTCAGGAGCCGGTGGCCAGCATATCAACAAGACCGACTCCGCAGTTCGACTCACGCACATCCCGACTGGTATCGTCGTTGAATGCCAGGATGGACGAAGCCAGCACAAGAACAAGGAACAGGCGTGGCGGGTATTGGCCGCGCGCATCAAGGACAAGCAGACGCGCGAGCAGCAAGCCAAGGAAGCAGCAGAGCGCAAATCGCTGATCGGCTCAGGCGACCGGTCGGAACGTATCCGTACCTACAATTTTCCGCAGGGCCGGGTCACCGATCACCGCATCAACCTGACGCTCTACAAAATCGACTTCATCATGGACGGCGATTTGTCCGAATTGACGGGCGCGCTGGTGGCGGAGCATCAGGCGGAACAACTCGCCGCACTCAGCACCATTTGATTAGAGCTTAGTAGTCTGGAAACA
>JANOQY010000348.1:0-1748 GCA_031414995.1 Betaproteobacteria bacterium | reverse complement strand
CTCCACATCTTTGGAGGGTCTATCCAATGTCGACCTCGAAGGCTTTCTTGCCCATTGGGATTTCGTGCCCCCGCAGGGAACACTGCTTGCCATGCTCAAGGGAAGCACTGCCGTTATTTTGGCGCGCGACGAGCACTCTTCCACAATCTGTGGGTACGTTGCAGCGTTGAGTGATGGTGTTGCGTGCGCCTACATTTCCGCAGTCGAAGTCAGGGCTGCCTATCGCAAGCAAGGTGTCGGAACGGCGCTGCTGGTGCAAATGACCGAGCGGTTGGGCGTATATGGAACCTACCTATCCTGCGCGCCGACGATGATTCCATTTTATGAGTCTATTGGTTTCAAACGCGTGGCTGGGATGACAAAGCGCAACGTTGCTGCCGCTACATGAGCATGAATTTACGCAGATCGCCATTTGGCGGGCATTACAGGCAATAAATGCGTGAAGAGGCGCACCAGTACTAGTGTTTATTATTTTTCATGGCGCATCCGATAACCAGTGCCAGCAATAACATTCCCAGAATCAGCCAATCTTTCCAGCGCACGTAGGGCGTTGTGCCGGTGCGTGGTTGTGCATCAACATTGAGTGTGCCGCGCCCAAATTGTGGCAATGACTTAACGATCTCACCCCGTTCGTTGATCGCGGCGGTGACGCCGGTGTTGGTCGAACGCAGCATCCAGCGGCCCATTTCGAGTGCGCGCATTTGTGAAAATTGTGTTTGTTGATCGGCTGCGAACGAGTGCCCAAACCACGCCATGTTCGACATGTTGACCAGCAACTCTGCAGCGGGCAATTGGCGAGCGATCTCTGCACCGAACGCGTCCTCGTAGCAAATGTTGACGGCGATGGCGTGGCCGGCAATCTGCAAAGGCTTCTGGTCGATTCGACCTGCTGTCATGCTGCCGAGTGGAATCTGCAACCAGTTGTACACCCACGATAATAACGGCGGGATAAATTCACCAAACACGACGAGGTGCTGTTTATCGTAGCGCTGTAGCGCTGAACTGCCCAGCGTGATGGCGCTATTGGTAACGATGTAGGGATCAACAGTTGAGGTCCCGCGCTCGATGATGGAGACGCCGATGATTGCGTCGCCGTTATTGGCTTCGCTGCGGCGTTTGAGCGCGGCAAGATAGTCAGCCGGTACATCGTGCAGTGCCATTGGCAGCGCGGTTTCCGGCAACACAATCAGCCGAGCGGAAGTTTTCTCGACCAGCTCCCGATAATTCTCAAGCGTGGCGATGCGCTGGTCATCGCGCCATTTCAGGCTTTGCTCAATATTGCCTTGCAGCAACGCGACTGTCAGCGGCGCGCCGTTGGGTGTGCTCCAAGGATAACGGTGAAGCGCCGCGCCTGCGCACCAGACAACGAGAATCGACACCCCAACAATGATGCGCCCGCGTTGCGACCAAATCATGCCGCTGACGTCGCGCGTGAGCAACACACACAGTCCCGCCGTCATCGCCATCAGCCACGAAATCCCGAACACGCCGACAAGCGGGGCGTAGCCCATGAGTGGCGGGAACAAGGGGCCGCCCGGAGTTTGCGCGTAGCCAAAAACGAGCCATGGAAATCCGGAAAAAAACCAGCCGCGCACGTATTCCCACAGTACAAAGCAAGCGGGCATGACGAGCAAAAGCGAGGCAAAAGCAGAAATGCGGAATCGTCCAGCCAGCCAGCGATGCATTGCGCCTGCCAGCGCTGGGAAGATCGAGAGATAACAGCAGAACAGGAACGTCGCGATTGCCGC
>JANOQY010000347.1:0-3667 GCA_031414995.1 Betaproteobacteria bacterium | reverse complement strand
ATTCGTTCGATTGGACTAGTTCGTCACTGCGGATGCCGGGGCGGGCGCTTTTTGTGCGTCATGCTTTTGGCGTTTGATCTTGCGGCTTTGCTTGTTCTCCGCATGCTGAAGTTTGGCGCGCTCTTTCTTGGTCACGACGCCATCGGATTTGGCTTTTGTTTCTTTTGCGTCAACTTTTGCCTGACCGGCATCAAGTCGCGCGGTTTCTTTGGCGTTCAACTCGCCGGAAGCTTTGCCTTGTTCAATGCGCGCTGCCTGATTGGCTTGGCGTTTGTCGATGTTGGGGGTACTGGTGCCCTGCGAGAACGCGGGCGCGGGCGCGATTAGCGTTGCGGACAAGACGGCAATCGACGCAGCGATTAAGTTTCTGGTGTTCATATTCGATCCTTTCAGTGTTTGGTCAATGGCAGGGTGTGGAGTAGTAAGTGAATTGGAAGCGCAGCAGATGCAATAAGGATAACGGACCTGTCGTCCGGGCGACGACATTATCAGCCACCAAAATGTATCCAGTCGTTACAAACCGCCACACCCGCTTTGACGCGCCGGACTATAATTTGGCTCTTGCTGATTTGAAGGATTGACGATGCTGCGCAAAATATTTTCGATGTTCGCTCTCATGCTGTTTTCCTCATTTGCCTTTTCCCAGAATTCGACCACGCCAATGCCACCTGTCGCCGCTAAAAAACCAAAAACGTTTGAAAATTTCGGTGACAAGCGTGTTGACGATTATTTTTGGTTGCGCGATAAATCGGTGTCCGAAGTCACTGACTACCTAAAGGCTGAGAACGTCTACACCGATGCATTCATGAAGCCGCATGAGGCTTTCCGTGAAACGCTGTACAAGGACATGCTGTCGCGGATTAAGGAAACTGACGAAAACGTCCCCTATCAAAAAGGCGATTACTGGTATTACTCGCGTACCGAGATGGGTAAGCAGTATTCAATTTACGCACGCAAGAAAGGCGCACTGACAGCGACCGAAGAAGTGATTCTCGATCTGAACGAGCTCGCGAAAGGCAAACCATTTCTGGGGCTAGGCAGCTTCTCGGTGTCACCGAACGGCAAATTGCTGGCCTATTCGCTCGATATCACCGGCTTTCGTCAGTACACACTCAATGTCAAAGATCTGGAATCGGGCAAAACGCTCGACGACAAAGCCGAGCGCGTGACCTCCGTCGCATGGGCGAATGACAATAAAACGCTCTTCTACGTGACCGAAGACGAAACTACCAAGCGTTCGGATCGTCTCTTTAGACACGCAATCGGCGGCAAGGCGGAGGAGCTATTCAATGAGAAGGATGAGCTCTATGGCATCAGCGTCGATTCGACCCGCGACATGGCCTACATCATCCTCGATTCAGGAAGCTCCGAGACCAGCGAGCAATACCTGCTGGATGCGAACAAACCGCAAGGCACGTTCACGTCCTACCTGAAGCGCAAGGAAAACATCAAGTATTCGATTGATCACCACGGCAAAGATTTCTACATCGTGACCAATGACAAGGGCCGCAACTATCGGCTCGTTGTGGCGCCTGCTGCGGGGTTGGCAAATAAAGCCGACAAAAAGAACTGGAAAGAACTTATCCCGCACCGCAAGGATGTGAAGCTTGATGGCGTGGACATGTTCAGGGATTTTTTCGTCGCGATTGAAAAAACCGCTGGCCTGCCGCAATTGCGGGTGTTCGACGTCAAAACCAAAAAGCCGCACAACATCACCTTCCCTGAAGCCGCCTTTGAGGCATCCCCAGGACAAAACGCGGAATTCGACACCAAACTCTATCGCTTCAATTATGGCTCGCTGGTGACGCCGGGTTCGGTGTTTGATTACGATGTCGCCACGCGCCAGCGAACGCTCAAAAAACAGCAACCGGTGCTGGGTGGATATGACACCAAAGATTATCAATCCGAGCGCGTGATGGTCACCGCAGCAGACGGCACCAAAGTGCCGATGTCGCTGGTCTACAAGAAATCACTCAAGAAAAGCGGACCACAGCCCACACTCTTGTATGCCTACGGCTCGTATGGTATCTCGATGCCGCTTTCATTCAGATCGTCGCGTCTCGCGCTGCTTGATCGCGGCATGATCTTCGCCATCGCGCATATTCGCGGTGGCGGCGAAATGGGCAAGCAGTGGCACGATGACGGCAAGATGATGAAGAAGATGAACACTTTCACCGACTTCATCGACGCCGCCAAATATCTGATCGATAAAAAATATACCCAACCTTCGCAGCTCGTGATTCAGGGTGGAAGTGCCGGCGGATTGCTGATGGGTGCCGTTACCAATATGCGACCGGATTTATTCAAAGCGGTGGTGTCGCAGGTGCCGTTTGTCGATGTCATGAACACGATGCTTGATGCGTCGCTGCCATTGACTGTGGGTGAGTATCTTGAGTGGGGCAATCCAAACGAAGAAAAGCCTTACAAGTACATGCGTTCCTATTCGCCCTACGACAACATCGAGAAGAAAGCGTATCCGTCGATATTGGTCGAGACCTCGTTAAACGACAGTCAGGTGATGTATTGGGAACCGGCCAAATACGTGGCCAAGCTGCGCACGCAAAAGACCGACACTAATCCATTGCTGCTGAAAACCAATATGGATGCGGGGCATGGCGGTGCGTCGGGCCGGTATGACTATCTAAAAGAGATCGCGTATACGTATTCTTTTGTGCTTTCGCAGATGGGGATTACGCAGTAGCGTTAAGCGTCTCTCGATACACACTGTCCTTTCGGACCCGGCCTTATCGGGTGAGAAATCTGCTTTTTAGGGACTAACTGAAAAGCAGATTTCTCGCTTAGCTCGAAATGACAGTGGTGATTTTTATCAGTACCACTCCGCGTAGTTGCAGCGCAATGCCCTCGCTGCGGTTCCCATGACCTCACTCTCCAACCTCCAACTTTTCGCCACCTGCGTCATTATCTGGGGCACGACGTGGCTCGCGATTACGCTTCAGCTCGGCACGGTTGCGCCGGAAATGTCGGTTGGCTACCGTTTCATCACAGCGGCGCTGGTATTGTTTGGTTATTGCCGCTGGCGCGGGTTGAATTTGCGTTTCGGCGCGCAGCAGCACTTCGATTTTTTCTTGTTTGGTGCATCGATGTTCTGCATCAGCTATATCTTCGTCTACTACGCCGAGACCTATATCGTTTCGGGCATGGTTGCGGTCGGATATTCAGCATCGCCATTGATCAATATGCTGATGGTGCGCGCGCTGTTCGGCACGCCGATGAAGCCGCGTGTGGCCATCGGCGGGATGCTTGCCATCGTTGGCATCGCGTGCGTGTTCTCGCATGAGTTGTTCACGATTTCCGTCAGTCGCAATGCGAGTCTTGGTGCCATCCTCACAATACTTTCGGTGGTGTTTTCTTCCATCGGCAGCATGTCAGCGACGCGCATTCAGGCGCGCGGCTATTCGACCTGGAGCAGTATGGCTTGGGGCATGCTCTACGGTGGCGTGTTGTCGCTGCTGATCGGCATCGCGATGGGCAGGCAACTCAACTTCGATGCAACGCTCAACTACGTGGGCGTGCTCCTGTATCTGGCTATTTTTGGATCCGTGATTACTTTCGCGTGCTATCTCACCCTGATGGCGCGGATCGGGGCGGCACGCGCGTCATTTGTCGGCGTGATGACACCAATCGCAGCGCTGGTGGTATCGTTTTA
>JANOQY010000346.1:0-8756 GCA_031414995.1 Betaproteobacteria bacterium | reverse complement strand
TCAAGACACCGCCGGAGACTGGACAGAACGCCAAAGCGTGCTGCCCCTGCTCGAAGGAACTGGGAGGTAACACGTGAGCCATACCGATCAAAGTCTAGCCATGCCGGGCGCTCGCGCATCCGGGACGGTATTTCACCTGCTGGCGGGCATTGCGACCGTGATGGGGCTGCTATTAAGCTTCAGTGGTGTCGCCCAGCAGGCCCAGCCCAACCTTCTTGAGTCCATCAATACATCGACGCTTCAAGGCGGTAAAGTCATCGTACGTGTGAACTTTAAAGACGCGTTAACAGTTGTGCCGCCCGGTTTTACAGTAACAAATCCAGCCCGCATCGCGCTGGATCTGCCCAATGTTGTCAATGGCTTGGGAAAGAACACAGTAGACATCGGTGAAGGTGATGTGCGTTCAGTCAGCGTTGTCGAAAGTGCCGGCCGCACGCGCATGGTTGTCAACTTGACGCGCAGCCTGACCTACGCAACGGCGCTGGATGGAAAGTCTCTGGTCATTACCATCGACGGCGGATTGCCAAGCGTCGTGAAAGATACAACGCAGACCACGAAGTTTGCGGAAAGCACACCCGCGTCGAGCGAACAGAAGTTCAGTATCCGTGATGTTGACTTTCGTCGTGGTGCCAATGGCGAGGGCCGGATCATTGTCGACCTGTCATCACCGAACACCGGTATCGACATTCGCCTTCAAGGTAAGAACGTGTTGGTCGACTTTGTAAATACGACTGCACCGCGCAATCTGTTGCGTCGCTTGGACGTGCTCGACTTCGCCACGCCTGTTCGTCTGGTGGATTTGGTGAGTCAGGGTGCCAATACGCGAATGATTATCGAGCCCAAAGGACTCTGGGAATATTCGGCGTATCAAACCGACACGCAATTTATCGTCGAAGTGAAGCAGCTCAAGGAAGACCCCAACAAGTTAGTTCAGGGCGTGGGCTACAACGGCGAAAAATTATCCCTGAATTTCCAGAACGTTGAAGTGCGTGCCGTATTGCAGGTGATCGCTGACTTCACTGGGCTAAACATTATCACCAGCGATACTGTTGGTGGCAGCCTCACGCTGCGTCTCAAGGACGTTCCTTGGGATCAAGCACTCGACATTATCCTACAGGCCAAAGGCTTGTCCAAACGGAAAAGCGGCAACGTGGTGCTGATTGCGCCGTCGGATGAACTCGCCACAAAAGAAAAATTGGCGCTCGAGGCAAGCCTCCAAATATCAGAACTCGAAGCCCTCCGCACAGAAAGCTTCCAGATGTCGTACGCGAAAGCATCTGACGTTCAATCGTTGATCACGAACAAAGATCAAAACATACTTTCCAAGCGGGGAAGAGCGACCTCTGACTCTCGCACCAACACGCTTTTTGTCAACGACACGCCGACCAAACTCGATGAGGTCAGGAAACTGATTTCGCAACTCGATATCCCGGTTCGCCAGGTGCTTATCGAAGCTCGTATCGTCATCGCTGACGATAAATGGGGTTCCCAACTCGGCGCTAAATTCAACCTCGCAGCCGGTGCCAACAGACAAGGCCGCAACATTGGCGTCGCTGGCAATATCGACAATGCTCATAACATCGCGAGTGGTGTCAGACCTCTTAACGCAGATACGCCAATCTCTGTGAACCTGCCAGTTGCCGGTGCTGCTGGTTCGCTTGGCATCAACATTCTGAATGTCGCCAGCGGCAATCTGATTGAGTTGGAGTTATCGGCACTTGAGTCGGATGGCCGCGGCAAGGTGGTTTCCAATCCGCGCATCGTGGCGCCAGACAAGAAAAAAGCCACGATTACGCAGGGTACGGAAATTCCGTATGCAACCCAGTCCGCCAGCGGCGGCACAACAATTCAATTCAAGCCAGCAATTCTCTCGCTTGAAGTGACACCGCAGATTACGCCGGATGACAAGATCATCATGGAGCTTGAAATTAAGAAAGATGCAGTGGGCCAGATTTTTGGCGGCATTCCATCTATCGACACGAAGACGCTGAAAACCTCAGTGCTTGTTGACAACGGCGAAACCGCCGTACTCGGTGGTATTTTCGAAACGGTGGTCCGTACCGATGTCACCAAAGTGCCAGTGCTTGGGGACATTCCATTTATCGGCAATTTCTTTAAGCGGACGCAACGGCAGCAAGACAAAACAGAATTACTGATTTTTATTACGCCGCGCATTATCAAGGACTCTTTGAACATCCGGTAATTTGAGCAGTAGAACCGGAACGAATTCGGTTCGTTCAAAAAAGCCTCATTTCTCCCTATCGGGGCGCTCGCAAGGGCGCCCCGTTTTGTTTAATCCGCCGCCGCCAATGTGGTGGCTGTCGGGCAGACCAGCTGATGTCCTCAACGCCTGAAGAAAAACGCAATATCTATCTGGTCGGTATGCCTGGCTCGGGCAAAAGTACGATTGGTCGAGCGTTGGCCAAATGTCTTCGCCTCACGTTTATCGACGCCGACCACGCGCTGACGGACAAGACTGGGGTGTCCATTGCCACCATCTTTGAGCTCGAAGGCGAAGTAGGATTTCGTCAGCGTGAGACAGCTCTAATCATGGAGTTGAGCGAACGCACAAATATTTTGGTTGCGACTGGCGGGGGGGCCATTCTGTTGGCAGACAATCGCGAGCGCCTTCGCGCAACCGGCGTAGTTGTCTATCTTCGGGCAAAACTTGACGATCTCTGGTCCAGAACGCAGCACGACAGCAAGCGCCCGCTACTGCGCGCGGCCAATCCACGCGAGGTTCTATCGTCACTGCTGGAAGTCCGCGAACCGCTTTACAGCGAAATTGCCGATTTAATCGTCGAGTCTTCGGGTTATCCCAAAGTCACACGCATCGCGCAGGAAATTGCCGACCGTCTGGTGCAAAATCAGCTTTGGGAAATTCCCGACACTCTTCCACGATGATTGCACAATGAGCCAACGCACTCCGAACATAATGACGTTGCAAGTATCGCTGGCGGAGCGAAGTTACCCCATTTTGATCGGCGCATCCTTGCTCGGCGACGTGTCCATTCTTTTGCCATACCTGTCGGCGCCTCGCGTCGCGCTGGTCACCAACGAAACGCTCTATCCACTTTACGGGGCAGCGTTTTGCGACGCACTTCGGCATTCGGGTATCAAAGTGCTGCCGATTTGTTTACCTGACGGCGAACAGTTCAAAGATTGGCCAGCGCTCAATCAAATTTTCGAAAGCTTGCTCGAACATGCGTGCGACCGGAAAACAACCCTGATCGCGTTAGGTGGTGGCGTCATCGGCGACATCACCGGCTTTGCCGCCGCAACCTATCAACGCGGTGTACCGTTCATCCAGATTCCGACAACGCTGCTGGCGCAAGTCGATTCAAGCGTCGGCGGCAAAACGGCCATCAATCATGCGCGCGGCAAAAATATGATCGGCGCGTTCTATCAACCGCAACTAGTACTTGCCGACACCGATACTCTGGCGACGCTACCTGACCGGGAATACCGATCCGGGCTAGCCGAAGTGCTCAAATATGGCATCGGTCTTGACGCCGTGTTTTTTGATTGGCTGGAAGTCAATATCGAAGCGCTGAACTCCCGCGAGCCATCAGCGCTGGCGTACGCGATCAAGCGATCATGCGAAATCAAGGCGCAGGTAGTGGCTGCCGATGAACGTGAAACCGCCAAAGAGGGCGGCCGCGCATTGCTGAATCTGGGCCACACCTTCGGCCACGCAATTGAAACTGCGCTTGGCTATGGCGTGTGGCTGCACGGTGAAGCGGTCGCCTGCGGCATGGTGCTGGCAGCACAGTTGTCGCATCAACTCGGCTCTCTTGATACTCGCTCTCTGACGCGAGCCGTTGCGCTCATTACCGCTGCAGGTTTACCAACGACCATGCCCGACATTGCCGCCAACGTCATGTTGGAGCACATGGGCCGCGATAAAAAAAATGAGGGCGGCGCTGTTCGATTGATTCTGCTGGAACGTATCGGCGCTTCAATAGTAGACGCCAGTGTAAGCACAGCGCGGCTTCACGAATTTCTGGATGATGCAACGAAAAAAGCGTAGGCCAAGCACTGGCGCGGCATTTAGAGCATAAAAGCTTGAAAACCCCCGTCAATAGGCGTTCTGCGTAAACTATTACACAATCGTCCGACTAACCGAGCCGCTTCAAAAATACCGCCATCTCTTTAGCCGCCTGCTTATCACCCTTGGCGTTCGCTGCCGCAATACCGCTTTCGTAGGCCGCGCGCGCGCCAGCCACGTCGCCCGTTTCTGTGAGGGCCTTGCCGAGCAATTTCCATGCTGCCGAATAATTGCTGTCGAGCGCGACGGCGGCACGCAGATGCATCACTGCCGGCGCGATATTCGCGGCTTTCAGATACTCATTGCCGAGCGAAAACCGCAGCAGTGGATTGTCTTTGCCCTGCGCCAACATTTTTTCAAAATTCTCGATCATACCCATCGCGACATCTCCTGATACGGCGAATCCCGAACGGGACAGCTTTCGGCTATTATCAAGCCAGCCAGCAATGCCCCACAAACTCAATCCTCACAGGAGCACGTCATGTTCCGCAATGCCCGCCATGCAAGTTTTGCAATGTCCGTTTTTGTTGCCGTATTTGCCGCTATTGCCATAACCCTACCACCAAGCGCGAATGCTCAAACAAAATCACGCGAGGTATCCATCGGCCTTCAGGCGGCGATCACGTCAATGGACCCGCACTTTCACAACCTCGGTCCCAACAACGCGCTCTCGCAGCATATATTCGAAGCGCTGATCAAGCGCGATGAAAATCAGAAGCTGGTGCCGGGATTGGCCACTTCATGGAAGGCCGTCGACGATCTGACTTGGGAATTCAAGCTGCGCAAAAACGTACGCTTTCATGATGGTTCACTATTTACGGCCGACGACGTCGTCTTCACGTTGAAGCGTGTGCCCGATGTGCCGAACAGTCCGTCATCGTTCGCGACGTTCACAAAGCCGATCATTGACGTGAAGGTCCTCGACCCGCACACGATCATCTTCAAAACCGCCACCGCGAATGTGTTGCTGCCATCGGACTTGGCCGCAGTGATCATTGTCTCCAAAGCGAACGGCGAGAAAGCAACGACCGCTGACTACAATTCCGGCAAAGCCGCCATAGGCACCGGCCCGTACAAGTTTGCCGAGTTCGTGCCCAATCAGCGGGTGGTATTGGCGGCAAACTACGGCTATTGGCGTGGCGAAGAACCGTGGGACAAGGTCACGTTTAAGATATTGACCAATCCCGCCGCGCGCGTGGCCGCCTTGCTTTCGGGCGACGTACAGATGATCGAAACCGTGCCCACGGCCGATATTGCGAAGCTCTCGACAAATAAAAATTACAACCTCGTCGACAAAGTATCCAACCGCGTCATCTATGTGCACATGAATCAGAGCACCGAGAAATCGCCACCGTTTGTTTTCGACAAAGCCGGCAAGCCGCTGGACAAAAACCCGTTCAAAGATGTGCGCGTTCGAAAGGCACTGTCGATGGCCATTAACCGTGACGCCATCGTAGACCGCGTGATGGAAAAGAAAGCTGTCGCGGCAGCACAATTGCTGCCCGATTTTTTCTACGGCACCAGCAAGAAACTGAAGCCCACCAAATTTGACCCGGAAGGCGCAAAGAAATTGCTAGCTGAAGCAGGTTATCCAAACGGCTTCACAATGACGTTGCACGGCCCGAACAATCGCTACATCAACGACGCCAACGTGGTGCAGGCCATCGCGCAGATGTATTCACGCATCGGCATCGACGCCAAAGTGGAAACCATGCCATCAGCCGTGTATTTCACCCGCGCGACCAAGCTGGAGTTCGGCTACATGGTGCTTGGCTGGGGTACCGAAAGTGGTGAGCAGGGATCTTCGATGCGTTCGTTATTGGCTACTTACGACCAGGCCAAGGGCATGGGCGTGACCAACCGTGGCCGGTACTCCAACCCTGCGTTCGACAAAGTCTTGTCCGAGGCGCTGGTCACGATGGACGACACAAAGCGCGAAGGCATGATCCAGCAGGCGGCTGAAATGGTGATGGGCGATGTCGGCCTGATTCCATTGCATTACGAAGTCAGCACCTGGGCAGCGGCAAAGGGATTTAAATACACAGCGCGCACAGATCAATACTCGCTTGCGTCGGGATTGAAGCCGTTGAAATAACGTTGCCTGACAGCTAAGTTAAAAAACGGCGCACTTCGGTGTTTTGCTTCACTTTTGCTGGAGCACCTGAAGCTAGCGCTGTCAGGATCTTGCCTTGTAGCCGACCCATGGGCATCGCCGTTGATCGCAACTGACGAGCATGGAGTTCGGAAATGACGCACGGGAAAAACATGAGAGTGGCAGGCAAAACAAAGCCGCGCACGGCACCGTGACGCGCCACTACCGTATGCACCAGCAGGGCAAGCCGACCTCGACCAACCCGATTGCCTCCATTTACGCCTGGACGCGCGGCCTGATTTTCCGCGGCAAGATGGATGGCACGCCGGAAGTCGTCAAGTTTGCCGAGACGCTCGAAAAAGTCTGCGTGGATGTGGTCGAGTCGGGTCGGATGACCAGGGACCTTGCGATTTTGATCCGCCCGGATCATCCGTATCTGACGACCGAAGAATTCCTAGGTGCCGTTGACGCAGAGATGCAAGTCCGCATGCGCTAAACGTAATTGGTGCCATTATTCAAGCGAAACGGCTTCGTTTGATTAAGCCGTGTAAAAACGATACTAATTGCGCGTGAATGAGTAAAAGCGCGTTGTGTCATTTGGTAACACAACCAATCGGCCACGGAGAAATCTGTGGCCGATTTTTACTTCAGACGGTGGGGCGCAGCTGATGCCGAAACCCAGCGTTCGCGACGCAACAGCCGGGAGCGTCGGCTCGGCTTACGCCTAGCTCGAAGTGCGAATTCAGTCCAACGACCCATGCCCGCTGGTGGATTCTCTCCAAACCTGACATTCAAAAGGGGCTAAGCGGTCGGTCAAATGAACATCAATGGCTCGGGAAGTGCGCGTTCGATATCGATAAAGAGCACTGCCCGCACTGTGACGGGCAGCTGAAGCTCATTGCGGCCATCGAAGAGCCGGCCGTGCGGGTGGGATCTGTTCTAGGCGGCTTGATGGACAAATCAGACTAGATGGGGAAAGGGCCGAGGGAGGCGTTCGAGCGGGGCTCGTGTTGTCGCTCGGACGGGAAGCAATTCGGGCTCGTTACGTCCGCGTTGCGTCTGAAAATTGTCGGTGAGATTAAGAAAACGGCGGGGTTTGGGTGGCTTAGCGCACGTTTGGCCGCTCGTGCGTCATCGGCTACATTGAGGATTCTTAAAAAAGAGGTTGGAAATTCCTCTAACCTATCGCTCCGACGAGTCGATGCAGAGGCCGAGGAATCCACGGGGTAGGGTGCTTCACCCAATACCGTGGAATTCATTACTACGCGGGCTCAGCGATACGATCGCGCATAGAAAAAAATGGTTTGAATTTCCTATTCGCCCCGCAACAGCGCCGAGCTTGACTTGCTGTCTGGCGCCAACGCCAGCTTTACTGCGCAGCTGTCTGCTGTCGCCCTTGACTCAACCGATGCAGCACCTGCTGGCCTGACTCGGCCACTTGTTGCATCGTCGCCTCCAACAAGGCCATGTCGCGCAGCGACTGGGCGAAGACCTGGTATTGTGCCGAGGGCATTTCGGGCGCGGCCAAACCGGCTGCGGTCACTTCCAGCGCACCATTCACCGCAGCGAAGCTCGAGCGGATGCGCTGCAGGTACTCGCCCAATGCTGGCACCACGCTAGAACGCGCAGGGTCGGCGGCCACGAGGTCCTCCAGTGTTCGTGTCAGGGATTCAAAGGCCCCGGCCTCTCGAGAGGCTACCCGCAGTATGTCCAGCCTTTGGCGCAGTCCGTACTCTACGGCCTGCGAACCAGCGTCACGCAAGCCAGACAGTTGTCTTTCGAGTTGAACATTGACCTGGCCCAGCCGGGTGCCCACGCTGACCACTTCGCTCAGGATGCGATCCAGGTCGTGCACGATCTGCGTGATGCGATCCAGAAAATGGTTCAAATCTTGCGCCAGCTCACCAAATTCATCATGGCCCTTCACTGCCGCCCGCGGTGACAAATCCATCACGCCGCGGGCCAGGCCAGAAATAGTTTGGCGCAGCGCCAGCAACGGCTCCATGCGCACTCGCAGGAGCAAAAATAACAGAATCGTGTGCACTAGAATTTTCAAGCTCAGTGCGCCAGCGGTCAGGCGGACCTCCTGCCACCACAGCGCTTCCTTGCGCTGCAGATAGCTGCGCACCTGAACAGTTCCCAGCACGTCGCCCACAAGTGCTTTCACATGGCAACCTTGGCAAAACTGCTCCGATCGCAGTTCAACGCTGGCCTGGTTGTGGGCGCCCTCTGCCCAGCGGGGCTGCAGGCCTTTGGCGTCCATGCCGAGCTGGACCTTGATCGACTCTACGGTCACCGGACTGGGCAACACGGCGATCGACAGGCCCAGGTCTTCGTAATTGCGATTGAGAATGGGGTACACGGTACGCGCCGCAGTCGGCCCACCGGCATTGAGCATGATCGACTTCACGTCGTTTGCCAGTTGCTGCGCGGCGCTGGCTACACGCGCAGGTTCATGGCGGCTGAAGTCCCAGCGCACAGCGGCGTAGCGAATGCCCAACTCCACCGCCGCCACCACAACCAGCAACGCAAAGAAGTCCCGAATCATGTGAAAGATGAAGGACTGTTCAAACGCGCTGCTGTTGGTCGCTTTGTTCATGAAATACGTTTCTGCCC
>JANOQY010000345.1:0-1675 GCA_031414995.1 Betaproteobacteria bacterium | reverse complement strand
GGTCACGAAAGTTTGCTGGATTTTGGCTTTGAGGTCTGGGCAGAGTGTTGCACGGTAGACGAAAGGATCTTGCGGGATCAGGGGTGACGTCCAGAGGATGTTGAAGTCTTCGATCTTCATCTTGCCCTTGCTGGAGTCAATCGCATTCATGAAGCGGTGCGTGGCAACAAACGCGGCGTCAGCTTTGCCATCGAATACGGCAAGTGTCGACAGATCATGGCCGCCGGAGAAGGCAACCTTGCCGAAATACTGTTTGAGTGGCATCTTGACGACCTTGCCGCCGAAAACGGATTCCGGGATCAGCGAACCAGACGTGCTGGCCGGATCCACCAGCAGCATCACCGAACTCTTGATCGACTCGACCGAGGTGAACTTGGATCCCTTCTTGGTGATCAGGATCGACTTGAAACCCGGGCCTGCTTCCTGAACACCTTGTCCCTTCTTGTAGTAGGTGGCGAAGACATCAATGTTGGCACCTTGTGTTTTGGCGATGAGATACGATTCAGGCCCGAGCACCGCAACGTCTACCCATTTGCCAAGCAGTGCTTCGACCACCGATGCATACGATGTCGGCATGTAGAACTCGATTTTCTTGCCGGTGTTCTTTGACAACAAGTCCAGCACAGGCTTGTAAAGCGTCAGTTCGCGTACCGATTCCTGCGTCGGGATAATTGAGAAGCGCAACACTTTTGGGTCTTCACATTGCTGTGCCTGTGCGGTACTTGTTGCCAGCGCGGCCACAAACGCCACTGCGGGTGCTGCCCACCTCATCCAGTTTGTCTTGATCGTGTTCATGTCATCTCTCCTCATGGTTGTTTTGGTACCGCTAACCGTTCACATCGACCGCTACCATCTCATATTGATATTTTTCAATTGTGTGTAGCTGAGCAGCTCCTCGAACGTCTCTTCGACACCGAGCCCACTCGCTTTCCATCCGCCGTAGGGCGCACCCAGATATCGTCCCGTCGCGTTGATCCACACATAACCAGCGTCAACCCGCATGGCGGTTTCCATTGCACGATCAAGCTGGTTGGTGACGATTGCTGCAGTCAATCCGTATTGCAGGCAATTGACCTGTGTGAGCATGTCCTCGATGTCTTTCCACGGCAGAATCGACATTACCGGCCCAAAAATTTCCTCACTGGCGATACGCATTTCCTGGCGCACGTCATCGAACACGGTTGGGCGGATAAAGTGGCCGTTGGCAAGTTGCGGATCATCGGGCCGGCCACCGCCGGTGAGCAATTTTGCCCCCTCCGTTTTCCCGGCATCGATGAAACCCATAATGCGCGCGAACTGTTGCGCTGAGACCACCGGGCCGAGCTCGTTTTCTGCCACCCATGGGAAGCCGACCGGCAGCGCCTCAGCGAGCCGCACAATCTCGTCAGCAACAGCGGCGTGCAGGGACGCATGAACGAATACACGCGAGGTTGAACTGCAGGATTGTCCCTGCCGGTTCATGTTCATGCCCTTGATCGCAGCCTCAGCCGCTTTCTTTGGGTCGGCATCGGGGAAAATAATGATCGGGTTCTTTCCGCCGAGTTCGAGGCTCACGCGCTTTAGGCCCTCTGCTGCACCAACGGCAACCCTGCGACCAGTTTCTACGGAGCCAATAAAGCCGACACGCGATACGAGGGGATGGCTCACCAACATCGCGCCGGTCTTGCCGTCGCCA
>JANOQY010000344.1:0-3981 GCA_031414995.1 Betaproteobacteria bacterium | reverse complement strand
TGTGACACTTATTTGAACCACTTTTCTCAAAGAATTATAGTGTTACCTGATTTTATTAAAGCGCAACTTTCAGTTTGATGCAAGTTTTTTTTGAATGGCCTAACGGTAGTCCGCTGGTTTTCCGGGACTGATGTGCCGACTGACCCGCTGGCAAACCCGGGCGACAAAATTGTTGCACCGCGCAAAAACCGGCGCTATGATGACATTATTCCGGAATAGTCTTTCTGTATCAGCGTCTTGGGTAGCTTCATCGGGCACCCCTTGCATGGAAAAACTGCGGGGCCACGAACCCTCCCTCCCGGTAACAATCCGTTAGTAATCGCCAACAAAGCGTCGAATTGCGTCGCTCAGGGTGTAACTTGTTACCATGTTTTTTCTCGGAGACCTCTGCAATGTCCCCCGTAGCCAAGGCCGAAGTACTTTGCGACACGCCCGCCTCCGATCCTGGCGGTGTCATCCATACTGGCCCCCCAGAGCGCGAAGGGCTCTATGACCCCCGCAATGAACACGATGCCTGTGGCGTCGGTTTTGTCGCGCACGTAAAGGGCAAGAAATCCCACTCCATTATTGAGCAGGGCTTAAAGATTCTCGACAATCTGAGCCATCGGGGCGCGACCGGATACGACCCGCTGCTGGGCGATGGTGCCGGCATTCTCATCCAGTTGCCTGATGCGCATCTGCGGCGCGTTTGTGGCAAGCAGGGAATGACGTTACCCGCGCTCGGCCAATATGGCGTCGGCATGGTTTTTTTGCCGCGGGAACCGGCTTCGCGGACCGCATGCGAGCAGGAGATCGAGCGCGCCATACATGCTGAGGGTCAAATTCTTCTCGGTTGGCGCGATGTCCCTACCGACAACAATGGCCTCTCACCAGCCACAATCGCAGTCGAGCCATTGATTCGGCAAGTTTTCGTCGCACGCGGCAACGCAGGTGGTGGATCCATGACGCAGGACGATCTCGAACGAAAGCTCTACATCATCAGGAAACGTTCGGGCCATGCCATTCAAGCATTGAAGCTTCGTCATGGCAAAGAGTTTTACGTGTCCTCTTTTTCGACCCGTACCGTTGTCTATAAAGGCATGTTGCTCGCCGATCAGGTTGGCAAATACTATATTGACCTGCGCGATCCATCGATGACGACCGCACTGGCGTTGGTGCATCAGCGTTTCTCCACCAATACATTTCCAACCTGGGATTTGGCGCATCCGTTCCGGATGATTGCGCATAACGGTGAAATCAATACCTTGCGTGGCAACGTGAACTGGATTCGTGCCCGGCAGCAGGCCATTGCCTCCCCGGTGTTGAAGGAAGACCTGAAAAAAATTTGGCCGCTAATTTATGACGGGCAATCCGATTCCGCCAGCTTCGACAATTGCCTGGAAATGTTGGTGATGGGCGGCTACTCGCTGGCCCACGCGATGATGATGATGATTCCTGAGGCGTGGAGCGGTCACAAGCTGATGGATGAAGATCGTCGCGCGTTTTACGAATACCACGCCACTCTCATGGAGGCGTGGGATGGCCCGGCTGCGATGGCGTTTACCGATGGTCGCCAAATTGGCGCGACGCTGGACCGGAATGGGCTGCGCCCGGCGCGGTTCATCCTCACCGACGATGATCTTGTCGTGCTTGCTTCCGAAGCTGGCGTACTCGATATCCCTGAATCAAAGATCGTCAAAAAATGGCGTCTGCAACCCGGGAAAATGTTTTTGGTCGATATTGAAAAAGGCAAGATCATCGATGACGACGAATTGAAGCGCGAACTCGCCACGGCAAAGCCGTATCGCGATTGGGTGAAGCAGGCGCGCATTCGCCTTGATGAACTGCCCGAACCGGCACCAGCAGAAAAATCATTGGTGCCGTTGCTTGATATGCAGCAGGCATTTGGGTACACGCAGGAAGACTTGAAGGTCATCCTCTCCCACATGGCCCTGAACGGCATCGAGGCGACTGGCTCAATGGGCAATGATTCGCCGCTGGCCGTGATGTCGGACAAACCACGCAATTTGTCCCACTATTTCAAACAACTTTTTGCGCAGGTGACTAATCCGCCGATAGATCCGATTCGCGAGGAATTGGTGATGTCAACAGCCATTACCATTGGCCCTCGTCCCAATCTGCTCGATATTCATCACAGCGATCCGGGCCAGTGGCTTGAAGTGCCACAACCGGTGTTGACGACTGACGATATGGAAAAAATTCGCCATATCGATATGTTTACCGGCAATTATTTCCGCAGCCACGAACTCGATATTACCTATCCGGCTGCATGGGGCACTGAGGGCGTCGAAGCGGCTGTCGCGTCGTTGTGCGCACATGCGGAAGATGCGCTGCGCCTTGGCTACAACCTGCTTATCATCACTGATCGCAAAGTCGATGCAGCGCATGTGGCGATCCCGGCGCTATTGGCTGTCGGCGCGGTGCATCAGCACTTGGTGAAAAAAGGATTGCGCACCTCCACCGGTCTGGTTGTTGAAACCGGCAGTGCGCGAGAAGTACATCACTTTGCGCTGCTTGGCGGCTATGGCGCAGCGGCGGTACATCCGTATCTGGCGCTGGAAACCTTGCACAACATGCAGGATTATCTGCCAGACCTTGATCCCAAGGAAGCCGAGAAAAAATACATCAAGGCCATCTCCAAAGGGTTACTGAAGGTGATGTCGAAAATGGGCATTTCTACTTATCAAAGCTATTGCGGCGCGCAGATTTTTGAAGCGGTGGGGTTGTCGCGCGAGTTTGTCGACAAGTACTTCACCGGCACCGCGTCCAATGTTGAAGGCATCGGCATTTTTGAAATTGCCGAAGAATCCATGCGCCAGCACCAAAAAGCGTTTGGCGAGGATCCTGTGTTGCGCACGCAGCTCGATGCGGGCGGGGAATATGCTTTCCGTGTTCGCGGTGAAGAGCACATGTGGACACCGGACGCGATTGCAAAGCTTCAGCATTCGACCAAAACGAATTCGTATTCGACATACAAGGAATACGCGCGGCTGATCAACGACCAAACCAAACGCCACATGACCTTGCGTGGCATGTTTGAGCTCAAGTCTGCTGGCACGCCTGTGCCGATCGAAGAAGTGGAATCGGCAAAAAGTATCGTTACGCGCTTTGCCACCGGGGCAATGTCGCTTGGCTCTATTTCAACCGAAGCGCACGCCACGCTGGCCGTGGCCATGAACCGCATTGGCGGCAAGTCCAATACCGGCGAAGGCGGCGAAGATCCGCGGCGGTTTATCCCGGTGAAAGTAGCCGGTGAAACCATGAAGAGCAAGCTGGGCGATGCGGTCGAGACCGATATTGCGCTCAAGGTTGGTGACTCTCTGCGCTCGCGCATCAAGCAGGTAGCCTCAGCGCGCTTTGGCGTAACGGCTGAGTATTTGAATTCAGCCGATCAAATCCAGATCAAAATGGCGCAAGGTGCCAAGCCGGGCGAAGGCGGCCAATTGCCCGGCCACAAGGTCTCGGAATATATCGGCAAGCTGCGTTACGCAACACCAGGCGTGGAATTAATTTCACCGCCGCCACATCACGATATTTATTCCATCGAAGATCTGGCCCAACTGATTCACGATCTCAAAAATTGTAATTCCGAAGCGTCAATTTCGGTAAAGCTGGTCTCGGAAGTTGGTGTTGGTACGGTGGCAGCAGGTGTCGCCAAAGCTAAGGCCGATCATGTGACGATTGCAGGCCACGACGGTGGTACCGGGGCATCGCCGGTGTCGTCGATCAAGCACGCTGGCACGCCGTGGGAGTTGGGCTTGGCCGAGACCCAGCAGACGCTGGTGCTGAACCGATTACGTGGTCGCATTGCGGTGCAGGTCGATGGCCAGATGAAAACCGGTCGTGACGTCGTCATCGGCGCGTTGTTAGGCGCTGATGAATTCGGCTTTGCGACAGCACCAGTGGTTGTCGAGGGCTGCATCATGATGCGCAAATGCCATCTCAATACCTGTCCGGTCGGTGTGGCTACGCAAGATCCGG
>JANOQY010000343.1:0-7247 GCA_031414995.1 Betaproteobacteria bacterium | reverse complement strand
GGTGCAGCTTGCGCCGCAGCGAGTTTGTTGCCAACTGGTAGCGTGAAGCCGATCACCAGACCGCCTGAGGCGGCAGCGGTGCCTTTCAGAAATCGACGACGCGTGATGGTGGCTGAGGAGACCAAGTCTGCTGCAGATGTGGGGGCAGATTCAAAAAGTTGTTTCATCGTCTTGGCCTATGCTTTCACTTTGGCTGCGGTCGGTTTAGTGGGACTGCTGGCAGCGACCTTGATTGCGGCTCGAACGCGGTTATAAGTTCCACATCGGCAAATGTTGCCGCTCATCGCGTTGTCGATTTCGGCATCAGTTGGATTCTTAACCTTGGTGAGCAACGCCGCTGCCGACATAATTTGGCCGGATTGACAATAACCGCACTGCACTACGTCCTCGGAAATCCACGCCGCCTGCACTTTCTTGCCGATTGGCGTTGCGCCAATCGATTCAATCGTCGTCACGCGCTTACCCGCGATGGCCGATAACGGGGTTGAACACGAGCGTGCCGATTCACCGTTGACGTGCACGGTGCATGCACCACAAAGCGCCATGCCGCATCCATATTTTGTGCCGGTCATTTGAAGGTTATCGCGCAAAAACCACAGCAATGGCGTATCCGCTGCAAGGGTGGTTTCAATGCTTTGTCCGTTGACGCTGAAGCGGATCATGTGTTTCTCCGTGGGGATGTGGAATTTGAAAGAGTTCAAATCGGATTGTGCAGGTGTCGCAATCACATAGAAAAATTTTACGCTGAAAACGGTGAATGGTAGCTCTTGCGACAAGTTGATTGCCAGTCTTTTTTGATCCTTAAAAGCAAACTATGCTTGACATTGCAATGTTATTTCTATACTATTGGAAATATGGAAATGAAATCAACTATTCAGGCACTGGCGGCTCTTGCTCAGGAATCGCGTCTCGCGATATTTCGGCTGCTGGTAGTCGCCGGGCCTGACGGCATGCCGGTCGGGAAAATTGCCGAACAACTCAATCTGGCCAATGCCACGCTCTCGTTCCATCTCAAAGAACTCACCAACGCCGGCCTGACCACGGCGACGCCCAACGGCCGTTCAATCATCTACTCGGCAAATTTCAACACCATGACAGATCTGCTCGATTACCTGACCGAAAACTGTTGCGCAGGCGCTGGCTGCGAACCGGTGTCGCAGTCCACAACTGTGTGCCGGGTTTCAAAAACACAACCCACCGCGCAACCATTACCGAAGAAATCCACTTCAATTTCAAAACGGAGCAAATCATGAAACGTTTTCACGTCCACGTCGCCGTCAACAATCTCGAAGAAAGCACTCGTTTTTACGCCGCCATGTTTGGCGTCCAGCCAAGCGTTCAGAAACCTGATTACGCCAAATGGATGTTGGATGATCCGCGAATCAACTTTGCCATTTCCGAACGCGCGGGTACGCCCGGCGTAAACCATCTTGGCTTTCAGGCCGAGTCCGACGCCGAGCTCGAAGAAATTCATGCGCGGCTACAAACCGCAGGCACTGATATCGCCGCCGAGAAAGGTGCTGCTTGCTGTTACGCGACCTCCGATAAATATTGGGTGAATGATCCTGCCGGCATCGCGTGGGAAAGCTTTCGCTCGCTCGATACCATTCCTTACTACGGTGAAGACAGCCACAAGACAGCGCAGCCGGCTGCCCAAGCTTCGGGTTGCAGCACGTCATGCTGTCCGCCAACGCTTGAAAAAGTATCCACTCCAGAATTGAAAACCACCGAAAAGAGCTGCTGCAATGGCTAAGCGCGTCTACAACGTTTTGTTTCTATGTACCCACAATTCCGCGCGCTCGGTGATGGCCGAAGCACTGCTCAATACCATCGGCTTGGGGCGATTTCAGGCATTCAGCGCAGGCAGCCAGGCGTCGGGGAAAGTGAATCCATTCGCCATCGAAAAAGCAGCAACGCTCGGCTACCTGACAGACCAATTGCGCAGCAAAAACTGGGACGAATTCGCCCTGGAAACAGCACCGCATATGGATATGATCATCACGGTCTGCGATAACGCGGCAGGCGAAGTTTGCCCGATCTGGCCCGGCCACCCTGCTACTGCGCACTGGGGGTTCCCTGACCCGGCGGCGGTGTCTGGGTCGGACACCGAAAAACGCGAGGCTTTCGACAAAGTGTTTCATCAGATTCGCTTTCGCGTGCAACTGCTGGCCAACCTGCCCGATGAAAAACTGGCGCATCTTTCGCAATCGCAATCGCTAGCGCAGGAGTTAAAAAATATTGCTTTGGCAAAAGTACAAGACACGGCGGCAGGGTGACGGCATCGCTGTCGCTATCGCAGCGCCTCGTTGCCGAGGCACTGGGAACGGCTTTTCTGCTCGCCATCGTAGTGGGTTCGGGCATCATGGCCGAACGTTTGTCCGGCGGGAACACCGCCATTGCCTTGCTCGCCAATACCTTGGCCACCGGGGCAGGACTTGTTGCGCTGATCCTGACCTTCGCGCCAATTTCTTCGCATTTCAATCCAGTCGTCACACTGATGGCGGCCATTGAAAAAGAGCACGCCTGGCGCGAGGTGCCCGCATACGTATTGGCTCAGTGCGCCGGGGCACTCGCGGGCGTCGCGGCCGCACATCTGATGTTTGGTCACGCCTTGTTTACGGCATCGACCAAGGTGCGCGCCAGCGGCGGAGAATTTTTTGCTGAGATCGTTGCCACGTTCGGACTCTTGCTGGTGATAGCTAGCGTCGCTAAAAATCGTGCCGCAGCCCTTCCCTATGCCGTCGGTGCCTACATCACCGCCGCTTATTGGTTTACCGCATCCACCAGCTTCGCCAATCCGGCTGTGACGCTGGCACGTGCCGTCACGGAATCGTTCGCAGGCATCAGACCAGCAGATGCGCCTGCGTTTGTGTTGGCGCAATTGCTGGGCATGGCTGCGGCAATCGTGGTGATCCGGTTTTTATTTGGTGCGCAGGCGGTGAGATCTGCCGACACACAAGAGCGCTAAAAACTTAAGGCTTACCCGCCGGCGCCGCTGCAACAGCCACAGGCTTGATGTAATAGCCGGATACTTTCCATGCACCACCCTGCTCCCGAAATGGCGTCACCGTCTCAATGGCCGGGGCGAGTTTGTCGAATGCGGTGGCAAACTGAATCACCACCGCATCACCTATCGGCAGCTTTGCCAATTTAGGTGCGTCCGCCCCCTTCATGACGATGCGCGATTTCACAGCGCCAATCGGCTTTCGCACGTTTCCCACCGCCTGCTCCCACTTCGTTTTTTCAATCCCTTTTTGGAGCGCCGTCGCGGCAAGGTCCCAGCTTTCGCCGTATTTGCCCGCGTCAACAATGGCCAGCCAGGATTGCGCGGCCTCAACAGCCTGATTGATATCCTCTTCCTCGCCCGCAGAAGCTGCGGTGCCGAACGTAGCCAATATGAATGTCAGACCGAGTGCAAATTTCTTCATGCTTACTCCTGATGCGATATTAGATAAATTTTACAAACTCTAGCACTGGTGAGGCTTACAGGCAATAAATGGCTGAAAATGCTCGTGGATAGGCGTTCTACGCCATTTTGTCCTGCAAACCATGAGCATCCCTGCACATCAATCCGGCGGCCGAAACCCATTCTCAATCCAGGCAAGCGCTGACGCTTCGGTGAGTTTGAACGATGACGCGACGCGCACATGCGCCAGCGGCGGATCGTCCCGTTTACGCGCTTCCGTCGCCGTCAGCGTTGCATACGGATGTTCTTCATCGGGAACAATATCGAGCGTAACCGTCACCGTTGCACCTTCAGACACGACGACCACTTTCTTGTGCAACGTCGCGTGCAGGTGTTGCTCGTGCCTGCGCCGAACTTCATACGCGGTTTTTACCAGCGTATGGAATGCAGTCGCGTCCAGCGGCTTCGGATTTTTTTTGTCGCGACCCATTGTCCACGGGCCGACCAGCGCGGGCTCCGGCTCGCCGTCCTTGGTCATCTCCACGGCCCAGCCATCGTCATCCTCATTTTTGATAACGCGTGCGGTCCAGCCATCGTCAACCCAATGGCGTGGGTCCTGAGGACTATTGGGAATGGGTGCTGAGGTAGCGGTGGTGGACATATTTGGTGATTTCGACATAAAAATGCGGCTTGATTATCGGGACAGATATTAAACATCAATTTTTGTCAGCTCTGCGCATCCTAACTCCGAATAACAGCGCAATTGCAGGGTAACAAACCGCGCTATCATCTTCCCATGGCCAAAAAAACACTTAAGCTATTCGCCACGCCCACAGACTGCGAGACCGCGTTTTACGACGCGCTCGAACGCGCGGATCTCAATCTAATGATGGCCGTTTGGGCGGATGAACCGGGCATCGTTTGCATTCATCCGCAAGGGCCGCGGCTTGCGGGGCTGATCGCGATTCGTGCGAGTTTTACCGAGATGTTTTCGCATGGCTCCAATGCAAAAGTAAGCGTCGGAGAATTGCGAAAACATCAGGGACAAACGCTATCGATTCATAGCGTTTACGAAACATTCACCATGCCGGACCGCAAAGAAGCCATCCCGCCGGTACTCGCGACCAACGTTTACCTGCTCACGCCCCACGGCTGGCGCATGATCCTGCATCACGCTTCGCTTTCGCCACGGGGCACGACGATTGAAGAGCAGGGTGTCATGCGGATTCTGCATTGAGCATTTTTAGCAGCAACGGTGCGACTGGCGGTGCCCGATCATTACGCACCCAATTGTCGGCGGCTGCGATTGCCTTTCTGCTGCTTGCGACGCCACTAAGCGCAGCCGAACCGCTCAAAATCATCCGGACCGCCTACCCTTCTGCCGAAAATGGTTTTGATTGCGCAGTTGAGGCCGATGAAATCACTGGCACGCTCTGCGACAATATTTTCGATACGCTGCTGCAGTACGATCACCTCGCCCGCCCCATCAGAATGCAGCCGCGCGCAGCCATCGCGCTGCCGGAGATTTCAGCGGATGGCAAAACCTATACCCTTAAACTGAAGCGCGGCATCACCTTCACCGACCATCCCGCATTCAAAGGCAAAAAGCGCGAACTGGTGGCTGCCGATTACGTTTACAGTATGAAAAGGCTGCTCGATCCGATCAATCGCGCCAAGTGGCAATTTCTGCTCGATGGCAAGATAGAGGGCCTCAACGAGCTCGCTGACGAAGCAAAGAAATCCGGCAAATTCGATTACGACAAGCCCATTCGCGGCCTTGAGGTGGTCGATGCATACACGCTCGTCATTCGTCTGAAAGCGCCCGACTACAATCTCTCCTATATTCTCGCCATGCCCGCCACGGCAGCGTTCGCCCGCGAAGTGGTCGAGCAATACGGCAAGGCAGTGGCCGAGCATCCGATTGGCACAGGTCCGTTCAGACTTAAAGAATGGCGCAGATCTTCCCGCGTCACGCTCGAAGCTAATCCTGACTTTCGGGGCGAGGTTTTCGAATCAGCAGGCGGCAACGACAAGAACGATGCTGCCATCGCCGCGCATTTGAAAGGCAAGCGTCTGCCATTAGTGCAAATCATTGAACTCGATATCATCGATGAAGACCAACCGCGCTGGCTCGCGTTCGTCGGCGCTGAGCACGATTTCATCCGGCCGATTCCGCCACCACTCGCCGATGCCGCACTGCCTGGCGGCAAGCTCGCCCCCAATCTACGCAGTAAAGGCATTCACACCATGCCCGACGAAGCCGCCTGGCTGACTTACACGACGTTCAACATGGAAGACAAAATCGTCGGTGGCTACAGCGCTGAACGCATCGCGTTGCGCCGCGCAATGTCGATGGCGTTTCCGATTCAGGACGAAATAGCCATCATCGAAAAAGGACAGGCCGAGGAAGCCTGGAGCCCGATCGCGCGCGGCATGGCAGGGTTTGTAGATGAGAAAGCATCATTTCACGAATACAACCCCGCACGCGCCAAAGCGCTACTGGATACTTATGGGTTCATTGATCGCGATGGCGACGGCTGGCGTGAAATGCCCGATGGAAGCCCGCTAATCATTGATCACGCCTCCGTCCCTGATCAACGTGTTCGCAGCCGCAACGAATTGTGGGGTCGCGCCATGGAGCGCATCGGCATCCGCATGACGTTCAACAAGGTCGAGAAGCTGCCTGAATTGCGCAAACTGGCACAGCTCGGCAAAATTCCAATGTTCAGCTACGGCTGGATTGCCGACTATCCCGACGGCGAAAATTTTCTGCAACTGTTTTGGAGCAAGTCGATTGGCGGAGCAAATTACACGCTGTTCTCGCGACCCGAATTCGATGCGCTGTACGAGCGCATCAGGGTCATGCCCGATTCCCCCGAACGCACAAAGCTATACCAACAAATGGTCCACATTCTCTGGGTTTACAATCCGTGGCGTGTGAATACCTTGAAGCAAGGCAACATTGCAATACACCCGTGGGTGCTGGGCTATAAAAAACATCCCTTTGCACACGAGCCTTGGCGTTATCTCGATATAGACACCACTAAATTGCCCGCACAACTTCGAAAATGAATGGCATGTCGCCAACCAAGATCCAACTGCTGTCCCGCATCCTGACTGCCCTGCTGGTGATCGCGCTGGGATGGCAGTTGGCATGGTGGACGTGGCATTTCATTACGCCATCGTTGCGCAACCCATCTGTCACGTCACCGATCAATACGGCAACCGACATTACCCTTGGTCGGCAACTATTCGGCGATGCCGGGCCTGCGACAAGCGCCATCAGCACCGGCCCGCAAACCGGCATACGACTCAAAGGTGTGTTCGCGGTTGACGGCAAAACGCTATCCGCTGCGGTCCTCAATATGGGCGGGCGCGATCAGGCTGTGCGAATGGGGCAGGCACTATCAGCCGACGTCACACTCACCGAGGTACATCCCGATCACGTCATCATCAGCCGCGGCGGGATCAGGGACCGCATCGATCTCGACCGCTTCGACAATCGCTCGAAAAATGCAACCACCGCCGTCGGCGGCCCGCCCGTCACACAGTTTCGACTGAACGTCGCCTCCACCGGCTCGAATGCGTACGCGCTCTCGCGACAGGAGCTCAATAGCGTATTGCAAGACCCGCGACAAATGGCGTTTACGGGCCGCATTGGCGCGGCGGCAAGCGGCGGCGTACGTGTGGAAGATGCACCGAGTGGCTCATTGCTCGACAAGCTAGGCATCAAAACCGGCGACATCATTACCGGTATCAACGGACAGCCTATCAACTCACAAGGTGATTTGGTGCGGCTCTATCAACAATTCGGCACGCTCGCGAGCATCCGCGCAGAGGT
>JANOQY010000342.1:0-10007 GCA_031414995.1 Betaproteobacteria bacterium | reverse complement strand
CGGGAGCTTGCTGGCCGACAGCCGAATGTCCACCCCACCCGAACAGCGGCGCATCGGCTTGGTGTTTCAGGATTACGCGCTGTTTCCGCATCTGACCGTGGCTAAGAACGTCGCTTTCGGCCTGCGGCATCTGAACGCCGCCGCCGCCGCCGCGCATACCAGTGAAATGCTGGAAATGGTGCGCCTGACCAATGAGGCGCAAAAATATCCGCACGAAATTTCCGGCGGCCAACGGCAGCGTGTTGCGCTCGCTAGAGCACTTGCCCCCAAGCCCGACCTGCTGCTATTGGACGAGCCGTTTTCCAATCTCGACGTGGAGCTGCGCGAAAAACTTGGCCTGGAAGTGCGCGCGCTATTACGGCAACTTTCCACACCCGCATTGCTAGTCACACACGATCAACACGAAGCATTTTCGATTGCCGACAAGATCGGTGTAATGCACGAAGGCAAAATCCTGCAATGGGATTCTGCTTATAACCTTTATCATCGACCCGGATCGCGTTTTGTCGCTGACTTCGTTGGCCAAGGTGTGCTGATGCGCGGCACGGTGGTCGGCAATGATTGCATCGACACAGAGTTGGGGTTGCTATCGCATTGCCCTGACTGCGACTTAAAGGAGGGTGAATCGGTAGAAGTACTGCTGCGTCCCGATGACATCCTGCACGACGACGACAGCACGCGTCAGGCTGAGGTGCTGCACAAGGCGTTTCGCGGTGCCGATATTCTCTACACGCTAAAGCTCCCCTCTGGCAGCAAAGTTCTCTCGCTCGTGCCCTCGCACCACAACCACGAGATCGGCCAGAAGATCGGCATCAAGCTGGAGATAGATCACGTGGTCGCGTTTCCGGCGGCGTAAAACGCATGCCACAACGGCTGCCAGTGTCGTGCCTCGCAAAAAGTGCGCGTTGATTTGCAGGACTATTCAACCCGCAATTGTCGTCTTGCATCTTCCCGTGCCTTGCGGGGCGTGACGCCAAAGCGACGCTTGAACTCAGTAGCGAACGTGGTGGCACTCAGAAAACCGTAGTGCGTCGCGAGCGCTGCAATAGGTGTCTCAGTCGTACGAATCGCCTCAGCGACGGCATCGAGCCGCTGGTTGCGCACGTGTGCAATCGGGGTCACACCGCGGAATTTGCGAAAGTAGATTTGCAGATTGCGGGCGCTGGTGCGGCACTCTGCAGCGATGTCATCAAGCGTGATGGGCGAATACAGATTGGCTCTGATGAACAGATCGGCTTTCTTCAAAAAATAAGGTTCAATCACAGGTTTCTGCGCGGGCAGCGCCACATTGGTTGGCACCTGTTTTGCCATGTGGCGATTCCACGACGCGACAAATCTCAGATAGGCCCGATAGCTCGCCTGCGCCTCGTCATGGCGGCCGAGCGCTGCCAGCACCAGCGAGCGATCATAGTGCGCATATTCGATGCTGCGCGACAACGTACCGATCTTGCGAGCCAATACCAATACCGTATCGAGCTGATGCAGTGCCTCGTTGAGCATACCTTTCAATCGCAGCGCCCACGCGTAGGTTTGCCGATAGCCGATTTCTTCATGCACGTCACCCGAGGCTTGCGAGCGCTGAATACGCTTCGGTGTGTTTCTAAGCACTTCATCGACATTGCCCAACAAAATATTGGCGCGCTCAATGCGGCCTTCCAACATCCACGCCCGCGCCTCAAATCCACCACGCCGGGCAGCCACGATGCCTTTTTCATAGATGGATTTGGCGGTGAGCGCATCGGCGTTGTCTTCCAGGATATCGTCCAACTCCAGCGCGAGTGGATTTGCGCGGGCGTGCGGGCTGCGTTGTTTAGTAAGTGCGATGGTGTAATGCACCAACCCTAACGCTATGCACATGGCGGCAATGTAATAATCGTCTTGCGATTGCACCGCGAGTGCCGAACCGCGCTCGCCGAACGCCACCGCGTCGGCGTATTCGCAACGATCCAGCGATATATAAGTCAACGTCTGACTGGCTCGCGCCGCTTGTCCGTATTCGCCGAGCGCTTCCAGTTCCTGCATCGCCTCCAGCGCCAGTGGAAAAGCCGCGCTGGGGCTACCTTGCTGGTGCAAAGTGCGAGCCGACAGAAACCTCACACGCGCCTGTGCGACTGGATTGGCCAGCCGGTCAGCTAACACCGTGGCGTCCGCCAATCGCTTGTGTGCCGCCGGATAATTGCAGACGATAAATTCGTTCGAGGCCGCGAGCAAATTGAGTTCCAGCTGCTCACTCTCAGCTAGGTCGGTGCGTGCCAGCCACGTCGTCAACAACGCCAACGCCTGACGCGACTGCGCGGATTGCTCAAAGGCAATCACTTGCGCAATCGCACTCTCGATATCGTTGGGTGCTCGCGCATCCGACGCTTCGGAGTTTGTTTTTGTGGTTGACGCCATGGCAAACCCTTAACTAAAACAGCTACGTCGTTTCGAATGACAACAAGAATCTGGAATCAATATGACAGTAAAAGAATGATGCGCACAATACCGTGATGGCGTCTGGTGTCTGTTTGATTCCCAATTGTCTGACACGCAATGTCGGCGTTGTCTGATGTAGCTAGCCACTGTTCGGCAGCATCATAAATGCATCTTCCCGTCGGCGTTCAAACAATACGTCAATGGGATGACTGCAAACCGCAACCAATCTGGAGACATCATGGAAAACAATGAACTCATCGACACGCTCAACACACTGATCGAAACATCACGCGATGGCGACAAGGGATTCACCACTTGCGCCGAGGACGCGAAAGACTCGGCACTCCGTGCCTACTTCACCATTTGCGCGACACGCTGTCGCAAGAGCGTGCAAACGTTGGAAGAACTGGTGAAATTTCACGGCGGCACGCCGGAGCAATCGGGCTCCATGCTGGCCCCGGTCAACCGCGCATGGCTCAATCTGCGCGCCGCCATCAGCAGCAACAGCGACCTAGCCGTGCTGGAGGAATGCGAGCGCGCTGAAGACTTGGCATTGCGAACGTATAAACGTGCGCTTGAACAGGAACTCCCACTGGACGCGCGCGCGTTAGTCGAGCTGCAGCTAAACGGTACGCAGGAAAATCACGACCGCGTCCGCATCTTGCGTGATGAACGAAAGAAAATTGCAGCTTAAAGAATATCAATCTCTAGCACTGGCGCGGCTTTTCAGACACTTTATGTCTGAGATGCACGCCAAATGGCGTTATGCGAATTAAAGTGTCATTTCGAACCCAGTTTCATCGGATGAGAAATCTACTGTTGTTCTGACGTACTGCAAAAGCAGATTTCTCTCTACGTTCGAAATGACAATAGCACTCGGAGTCAGCGTTGAAGATTGATGCGCACGACACTCAATTACCCATCGTACCGCCAGCCATGCCAATCGATACGGCGGGTTCCAGTTCAATTGGTGAGACTATTGGACATGGATAAAAACTCAGAGATCGAACTCAAGCTGGCAATCGATCCCATCGATGCCGCCGCGTTTCGCAGGCTACCGTTGCTTCGCGAAAAGAGTCTTGATCGCCCGAAGCGCCGCAAGGTGTTCAACACCTACTTCGACACCCCGGACCTTTTGCTGAAACAAAACGCGATGGCTCTGCGGTTACGCAAGATGGGAGGCAAGTGGCTACAGACACTCAAAACTGCGGGGACGGTGACTGGCGGATTGCACGATCACGGCGAGTGGGAGTATCCACTTCAGGCGCCACATCTCGATCTCTCGCTGTTTCGCGAGGCGCCGCTGGCAGCACTTGCCGGCAGCAAGCAATTGCACCTGACGCTCAAGCCTGTGTTCACGACTGAATTTCATCGAACCACGTGGCGCGTGGAAGCCGCTCGTGGCCAACAAGTTGAAGTGGCGCTGGATCAGGGCGTGATTCGTTGCGGCGAAAGCGAAGCTGCCATTTCCGAAGTTGAGATTGAATTGCTTGAGGGCGATGCCGCTGCAGTATTTGATGTCACCACCGCTCTTGCATCACTGACTGCGTTGCGCCCGGAAAACCTCAGTAAGGCCGAACGCGGGTACCGTCTGTTCAGGCCCGAACCACCCGAAGCAAGACGCGCCAGCGCGACCGAACTCAAACGCAAATGGACGCCCGAACAGGCACTGCAAACCATCGCGGCCTCAAGCCTTGCGCACTACGTTGCCAATGTCGACGGCGCATTGAACAGCGACGCGCCCGAATATATTCACCAATTGCGCGTAGCCATGCGGCGTTTGCGTTCAGCTTTACGCACTTTCAAGCCAGCAAACGCAGAAACGATAAGCGCAGAAGTGAAATGGCTTGCGGGTGCGTTGGGCGATGCGCGCGACTGGGACGTTCTGCTGATGAATAACCTGCCAGTGCTGCTGGATGCTTTTGGCGACCCGAACCTCACCAAGACACTGATGGCGGCAGCCAGCCAGCGACAAGCCTACGGGCGAGAATCCGCACGCGCGGCGCTCGCATCGCCGCGCGCAACCCTGCTGGTGCTGGCCATCGCACGCTGGGTCACGGTACCGGGCGAACTAGCGCTGCTGCCAGCGCGCGACATGGCGGTTACACATACTGGCGACGCGGCCACGATGAAGCTCGCCCAGTTTGCATCGCAAGGCATCCGTCGGCGGCACCGCCGATTGCTGCGCGACAGCGCAACGCTAGCCGCGCTCACCCCTGAAGCGCGCCATCAGGTGCGGATCGATGCCAAACGTTTGCGCTACCTGGTGGATTTCTTTTCGAGTCTGTTCTCGAAAACGCGGGTCGAACGATACGAGAAAATACTTGGCCGCATTCAGGACCTGCTGGGCGAGACCAACGACGACGTGATCGCGATGGCGCATATCGAAAGCTTGTCACCACCTGAACGCTTCATCGAATTTGCGAGAGGCTGGTTCGCGGCGCGCACATCGACCAATCTTGCCGGCATGGATCCGCTGATTGCTGATCTGCGCGACGCCAAGCACTTCTGGGGAAGAAAACCTGAACCAACACCTGTGGCAGATGGTTAAGTGCTTGATATTTGGCAACGCGGATGAGAGAAAGTTACCGATAAAACGCTTCGACGGCTCCCTTCAGTTTGATTAGCAGCGAATTACCCTTGCGATCCACTTTTTTGCCCACCGGCACCCGCACCCAGCCTTCGCTGATGCAGTACTCCTCCACATCAGACCGCTCTTTCCCATTGAAGCGAATACCGACGTCATGCGCGAATACCGCTGCGACATGGTGGGGACTGCGCGGGTCCGCTGAGAGGTGGTCGGGCAGTGGCGGCGCTGGGGATTTGGTTGCGTCGTTCATGGAAATATTTTTCTAGGATATTTAAGCGTTAAAGAATAGTTTGAGCTGCGATTGCGCCGAAATTATATCGACGTTGGTGAAGCCTCTACAAGAGTGATTGAACTCCAGCACTGGTGCGGATTTTCGGACAATATCGGCTGGGAATGCCCGCCAAATGGCGTTCTCCGAGAAAGCCGAAAAACTGGTGTCCGTCCCACTCTTTTCCTACAGTTGCAGATACACCTTTGAAAAAAACAAGTTTGGCACGGCGAATGTCAACAAAAGAAAAACGAGCATGCCAATCAATACTAGGAGTGCCGTCGTCAAGCGCCCGCCAGTTGCGCGAAAAACCTGATACCACATACGACATTGAACAGCGATCATCAGAATCGCAGTAACTTGCATGCTGCGCAAAAACATTGCCTGGGTTTCGGCAATTACACCAACTGCAAACATCAGCACGTTTAAGGCATTGAGCATCGCGAACATGAATGCATTGATCACCAGGTGTTCGCCATAGGCACGTCCTGCTTTCCAGAACAGCAGCTTGGTGATGACCGCAAGAAATGGCAGATAGAGCAACAAAAGCAACGATTGATAACGAAAGAAGTTGCGTAGAAAAGCGTCGTACTTCGCGCCGATCTCTGGTGGCATAGATGCCGCTGCACCGACACCATAATTGAAAGGGTATTGCGAGTACAGGAATGCACTCACACCAGTCCAGATCAAGAGGAAAGTCAGGGGATTGAAGTAGCTTGCGCGTTTGCCGTCAAGATAGTTGTTGATAGTCTTGCCGGGACTGCGCAGTAGTTGCACCAAGGTAACGCCGAAGCCGCGGTCCACATGAAAAATGGCGTGTGGAAGCTCGCTGACAATATGGCCCAAGGTCAGACGATGGAATGCCGTTTTCTGCCCGCACACTTGGCAGTATTTTCCGTGGGCATCAGCGCCACAATTGCGGCAGTTTTCGCTGGCGACGTCGATTGTTGTCATGCGGGCAATCAAGAGAATTGACAGACTGAAGACGCGGGTTGTCTTGCCCAATAGTCTTGCAAGTGAATCTTCTGATGTACTACGTTTCTCAGCGCTTTGATTCTGGGGTTCATTGGAAATGAAAGTCAAATTTTCTTAAGGGCAAACCAATCAGACGCTGACGCCGAGTCTATCTCTATTGCCCCAGATATTTCTTGAACTCCATAAACAAGCGATGCACGGGAATGATCGCCTTTTGATCGCGGATGATCTCGGTGATGTTCTTTTTCAATTCCTCGGGAAAGTCCGCTCTCGTATCGACGTTGAAAGACGTCATGAACCATGTGCTGAATAAGCGTTTTTCCTCGTCAATGCTGGATTCCAACAGTAACTTGGTGCCTTTGTGCCTGGTGTCTTTTTCAATTTTTCGATACAAGCCGTCTACCTTTTCGTCGCTGCCTTCCAGAAGTTGAAGAAAGTAACCAGATGCGTAAACCATGCATCCGGTGACGTTCAATTTTTCGTTGTTTCTGTTGGATAGATCCGTTAGCTCTTTCAAACTGGCTGACGTAAATGGCACGGTTGCTTTGCTGATATAGACCAATTGTTTTATTTTCATGGCGACCTTTTCTAGCCGGTGTGTCCATATGTTTCGATGTGGACGATACGACGAGTTAAGGGGCCGGCGACAGCTTGAATTCACGCTGTTGCCGACCCCATTTTGCTAAAACTTATCCCCAGCAATTATGCCAGATCGAACCGATCCAGATTCATCACCTTGTTCCAGGCCGCGACAAAATCGCGCACGAATGCCTCTTGTGAATCGCTCGACGCATAGACTTCCGCAACCGCACGAAGCTGCGAGTTCGAACCGAACACGAGATCCGCAACTGTACCCGTCCACTTGAGTTCGCCCGTCGAACGGTCACGCCCCTCCAGCACGCCTTCCAACGTGGCGGACTTCTGCCACTTGGTGCGCATGTCGAGAAGGTTCACGAAGAAATCATTGGTCAACGTCTCTGGCCGATTGGTGAAAACACCATGCTGAGCCTGCCCGACATTTGCGTTCAGTGCGCGCATGCCACCGACCAGCACCGTCATCTCCGGCGCGGTTAACGTCAGCAGGATTGAACGATCCACCAGCATCTCAGCCACTGCTCCCTCGTGTCCCTTCTGCACATAGTTGCGAAAACCATCTACTGTCGGCTCCATTACCGCGAACGAATGCACATCGGTCTGCTCTTGCGACGCGTCGGTGCGGCCCGGCGAGAACGGAACCGTTACGTCTTGACCTGCCTTCTTCGCAGCGGCCTCGACGGCTGCGCAGCCGCCGAGTACGATCAGGTCGGCAAGCGAGACTTTTTTCCCGCCACTCATTGATCCCGTCTGCGCGCCGTTGAATTCCTTTTGAATCGCTTCCAGTTTCGGCAGGACCTTCGCCAATTCAGCTGGCTGATTCACTTCCCAATCCTTTTGCGGTGCGAGGCGAATGCGAGCCCCGTTCGCGCCACCGCGCTTGTCACTGCCGCGGAAGTTTGACGCAGATGCCCATGCGGTCGTAACCAACTGCGCGATCGAGAGTCCCGACGCAATTATTTTGGCCTTCAGCGTAGCAACGTCCTGCTCGTCGACCAGCTTGTGATCCACGGCTGGCACCGGGTCCTGCCAGATCAATTCTTCTGCGGCTACGAGTGGTCCCAAGTAGCGCGAGATTGGTCCCATATCGCGGTGCGTGAGCTTGTACCAGGCGCGGGCAAATGCATCTGCCAATTCCTGCGGATTCTGGTGGAAGCGGCGGGAAATCTTTTCGTAGACCGGGTCCATCCGCAACGCGAGGTCGGCCGTGGTCATCATGGGCGCGTGGCGCTTTGAAGGATCATGCGCATCGGGCACGAGTGTTGCAGCGGCGGGGTCTTTGGGTTTCCACTGGTGCGCCCCAGCCGGACTCTTGGTCAGTTCCCATTCATGGCCGAACAAGGTGTCGAAGTAGCTGTTATCCCATTGGATCGGCGTGGGGGTCCATGCGCCTTCGATGCCGCTGCTGATCGTATCGACACCTTTACCAGTGCCGAATTTGTTGCTCCAGCCGAAGCCTTGCTCTTCGATGCCAGCACCCTCCGGTTCCGCACCAACATACTCGCCCGGACTGGCCGCGCCGTGGCATTTGCCGAAGGTATGCCCACCTGCGACAAGCGCAACGGTCTCTTCGTCATTCATGGCCATGCGCGCGAAGGTATCGCGGATATCGCGAGCCGAAGCAACCGGATCCGGTTTGCCGTTCGGGCCTTCCGGGTTCACGTAAATCAGGCCCATCTGCACGGCACCCAGCGGGTTGTCGAGCTCACGGTCGCCGCTGTAGCGCTTGTCACCCAGCCACTCGGCCTCGGGGCCCCAATAAATTTCTTCCGGTTCCCACACGTCCGCGCGCCCGCCGGCGAAACCAAAGGTCTTGAAACCCATCGAATCCAACGCGACGTTACCGGTGAGAACGATCAGGTCGGCCCAGGAGATTTTCTTGCCGTACTTCTGCTTGATCGGCCACAGCAAACGACGCGCCTTGTCGAGGCTCACGTTATCCGGCCAGCTATTTAGCGGTGCAAATCGCTGCGTACCGGAGCCAGCACCGCCGCGACCGTCCGCGATGCGATAAGTGCCAGCGCTATGCCAGGCCATGCGGATGAAAAACGGGCCGTAGTGGCCGTAGTCCGCGGGCCACCAGTCCTGCGAATCGGTCATCAATGCGTGGAGGTCTTTGACCACGGCATGCAGATCAAGGCTCTTGAATGCCTCTGTGTAATTGAACGCCTTGTCCATCGGATTGGATAAAGGCGAGTTCTGGTTCAGCATCTTTACGTTCAGTTGATTGGGCCACCAGCTTGCGTTCGATATGGCGCCAGCTACCGCCTGCGTGCGAGCGCCGGCCGAGAATGGACACTTTGCTTCTGTTGACATGGTTTTCTCCTTCGGTTGTTTGCAATTCATTACCCAAGCGGTGCTTGGGTGAGTGCATGCAGGCTACGCTCGCCGCGACTATTTTGAAAATTGATTGATTGCATGCCTGGGATAGACAAAAGCTATTGCGACAAATTGAATGTCGCTTCTTCGCCACCATGCCTTTGCTCAGTCTGTAGGGTGGGCAAAGCGTAGCGTGCCCACCCTACGCGCTGCACTTCAATTCTTTTGACCTAAGTTTTCACTGAGCGCTTGGCAAACAGGCGTTGCGCCAGCACCACAATCGCCAACACCGCCGCGCCAGTCGCAATCCCAATGACACCATCCGCAAGTGTCGATGCGACGCCGCCCCAAAATCCCCCCACGCTGGCGGTGGCTGACTCTATCGCATGATGAATAGCAGGAATGCCGTGCGTGATGATTCCCCCGCCGACGAGAAACATCGCCGCAGTGCCAACGATTGACAGCAACTTCATCAGGTAAGGTGCGCCTTTGACCAATCCACTACCTATCGCGCGCGCAAAACTGCTCTGTTTTTTCGCGAGGTACAAGCCCACATCATCAAGCTTCACAATCGCGGCAACAAAACCGTAAACACCAATCGTCATGATGAGTGCCATCGCGACGAGTACCGCGACTTGCTTGCTAAAAACCGCCCCCGCCACGGTACCGAGCGTGATGACAATTATCTCGGCTGACAACACGAAATCGGTACGAATGGCACCTTTGATTTTGTCTTTTTCAAACGCGACCATATCGACAGCCGGATTGGCGACGGCTTGAACCAGCTCGGTATGGCGGGCTTTATCTTCGGCTGCAGAATGCAAAAACTTGTGGGCGATTTTTTCA
>JANOQY010000341.1:0-5456 GCA_031414995.1 Betaproteobacteria bacterium | reverse complement strand
TTTGTCGATGACGTTCTCGATTTGTTGACCGTGCCGCCGCTATTACTGTTGCTCGACGGCGTCACCGATCCGCATAATCTGGGCGCCTGTCTTCGCGTGGCCGACGCCGCCGGCGCGCACGCGGTGATCGCGCCGAAAGATCGAAGCGTCGGGCTGACTGCAGTCGCCATGAAAGTGGCCTCCGGCGCGGCTGAATCGATTCCCTACATCACTGTCACCAATCTAGCCCGCACGCTGCGCGAATTGAAAGACCGTGAAATCTGGATCGTCGGTGCCGATGAGGACGGTGATTCCTCGCTGTTCGAAGCAAAGCTTGGCGGTCCGCTCGCGTGGGTGCTCGGTGCCGAAGGCGAGGGCCTGCGTCGGCTCACGCGAGAGAATTGCGACCAGATTGTCAGCATCCCGATGTTCGGCGCGGTCGAGAGTTTGAACGTATCGGTAGCGTCGGGTGTGTGCCTGTTTGAGGCGCGCCGGCAGCGGGAAAGTGCGGCTATAAATAGTTGAACACTAGCACTGGAGAGGATTTCAGGCAGAAAAGTCTTGTTAAGCCCCGCCAAATGGCGATCTACATGCCGAAGTCGCTTGATTACACTAGATGATGGACGACACCTCGAACCTGCAAACGCGTGTTCCGCTTCTGTTGCCGCGTTTTTTCTCTTGGCGCGCGGTCGCGCTGGTGATGGTCGAGAAATTTGGCTTGCGCGGGTTGCGCATTGCGGTAATGGTGCTCGCGCCGGTGATCTACTTTTGGTCGAAACAATGCGATTCGTTTCTTTGCGTCTTGCTCTATGTCGCTGCGGCGGCCGCTTTGTTATTGCTGATTTTGATGGTGTGGACGGCCAAAGAGGCACTCGATAAATTCGCAGTTCAACATGCACAGAATGCATGGCTGGTGCTCAATAATGAGGGTGTCGGCGGTGAGTCCGGTGCAGCACGATTCTCGATCCCATGGGATCACTTCCGTCGCGTTGTCGAACGTGGTCAATGCTGGCTGCTCGAAACCCGTCAAGGTGCGTGGATGGTGCTACCGACGACACAATTCACCAGCGAGGCGTGGACGATCATGCGTAACCATCGGTGCGCGCCAGTGTGAAAACTGCGCAAATAAAACAGGAAAATAGGTTTGCGCTAACCTTGACTACCCACACTCGACAGCGACCGAGCCTCGTCTTCAGTTAGCACCGGCCCATCCAAGGTGCAGCGGGCATCCTGAGTTTCGGACGTGCGAAAACGCGCGATCATCGGCTTCAACTCTTCCTTGATGTACTTCTCTTCAAAGCCGTTGAAAAGGTGGCCGAACAGTCCACGCCTTAAATCGCTCGTGCCCATGATCCAGTCAGCCACCGGGAACGTGAGATTCATGTTCACGTGCATCATGATGCCCATATTGTGATGCGCGGTATGGTGGCGGCGAATGGTGTTGATGAAGGGCGCATTGCGAACGAACCAGTTGTCCTGAACGTGGCAGCAATAGTGAAACGTCTCGTACACCATGTAGTGGCCGATCATGGTCACGAAAGTGACATATCCTGCATTGGCGTTGATGAGTGTCGCCATCGCAAGCGAGATGAGGCCACCGGCAACAGTGAGAACAGCGAGTACGCGCCAGGGAAAAAACACGATCCTGAATTCCTTGATCGTGCTGATGGTGACGTCGTTATCAGTAAAGTATTGGTGATGCTGGCGGGTATGGCGGTCGTAAATTGAGCGCAACGCGAACACATCGCGCAGCCGGTGCATGATGAATTTATGCATGCCCCACTCGACGAAATTGCCCGCGAGTGCCACCGGAATCACCAGCAGCCATTCCCAGCGCGCGTCCTGCATGCGGCTCAGGCACCACCAGATGCCGCCGATGCCCGCCGAGTACATCACGCCGATATGCACCAACCCCTGATACCACGGGCTGATTCCGGCGACATAGTTTTCGCGAAACTTGCGTTGGCGTTCGGTCATCATTCGGGCACCCTTGATCTAAATCAAATTTAGGTGATATATTAGTTGTCGATCACCCCGCATGTCAAGGAAAGCGCATGTCACCGCTGGAACCGGTCCTACGAAAAAAGCGCACGCTCCTCGAAATCCTCGGCTCGAAGGTAAGCGGGGAGAAGATGGTCTATTTGTCGGTGCCGGATTACACCTCCGCAAGATGGGCCGAGATGGCGGGTGTGGATGTCGCTGTCGCGGGCGATAGTTTGTCGATGATCGCGCACGGCCACACCAACACCATTCCAGCCACGATGGACATGATGGTGATGCACACACAGGCCATCCGTCGTGGCGCACCGAATACCTTCGTGCTGGGCTGCATGCCCTACCAGAGCTACAACACCATTGATCGCGCGCTCACCAATGCCACGCGTTTCATGCAGGACGGGGGCAGTGATGCGGTGAAGCCACAGGGCGGTAAGAGTCAGGCCCACATCCTTAGGGCGATGGTCGATGCGGGGATTCCCACGGCGTCGCATATCGGCATGACGCCGCATACGGTGGCCATGTTTGGCGGTTTCAAGATTCAGGGAAAGACGGCAGATAGTGCAATGAAAATCCTGGAGGACGCCTTTGCGATTCAGGACTCTGGCTGCTTCATGCTTGAATTTGAAGCGGTGCCTGCCAAGATCGCCGCCGTGATTTCCAAGCAGCTTGAAATTCCGACAATCGGCATTGGCGCGGGCGTGGGTACTGACGGACAAATACTGCTCGGCCACGATCTGCTTGGCATGTTCACAGACTTCAAGCCTAAGTTCACCAAGCGCTACGCGAATCTCACCGAGGCCGCGCAGATTGGCATCAAGCAATACATTGCTGAAGTGAAGTCGGGCACGTTTCCCGACGATGATCATAGCTACGGCGTTGATGAGAAGGAGTACGAAAAATTCCTCGGATTGGTCGAAAAACGAAAGCATCAGTAGCGCTGAGCCTGACCGACAGAGCCTACGCGGATATTGAAGAGATGATCGTCACGCTCAAACTCCTGCCGGGTGCTGCCGTCTCAGAAGTCGAGCTTTCGCAATTGCTCGGTATCGGTCGCACGCCCATCCGGGAGGCGCTGCAGCGGCTTGCGCGTGAAAGCCTCGTGGCTATTTTTCCGCGGCGCGGCATCATTGTTTCCGAGATTAACCTGAAAAAACAATTGCGGCTTCTCGAAGTGCGGCGCGAAATTGAGCGTCTTATCGCACGCAGTGCCGCGCGTCGGGCCACTGATGAAGAGCGTGCAGAGCTAAGAAAGCTGGCGGCCAGATTCGAGGAATCGGCCAAGGTGAATGACCACGTGGCGTTCTTGCGCACTGATCGCGAATTCAATTCACTTTGCAGCACAGCCTCGCACAACGAATTCGCCGCACTCGCGATGGGCCTGATGCATTCGCTGTCACGGCGCTTTTGGTATATCCACTATAAACAGGCGGCAGATCTGCCACTCACGGCGAAGCTGCACGCAAATATCGCGCGCGCCATCGATGCGGGCGACGAGGAGCGGGCAGCAAAGGCGAGTGACAAGCTGCTCGACGTTATTGAAAAATTCACTCGCAATACAACCGATATGTAATTTGCAGTGTAAGCAGTGAAACGCACCAAGTAGCCGTAATTGCCAAAGCAGTTAAAACATCCATAACGTCCAGAAACGTAACCACGGAGGAGAACTACCATGAACAGCAAGCGTAGAAAACTGTTGCAGGCCATCGGCGGCACAGGCGTTGTTGCCGCGGCGTCGCCTTATTTGAGCTTTCCCGCATTGGCGCAAAACACGCCATTGCGAATCGGCATCATCGCACCCAAGGCAGGTATTGCTGGCACCATCGGTGAATGTGGTTTGCGTGGAACTATATTTGCGGTGGAGCGCATCAATGCGACTGGGGGTATCGCAGGACGCAAGGTTGAACTCATCATAGAGGAAGAGACCAACCCGAAAGATTCGATCGAGCGGTTGCGCAAACTGGTATTGCAGGACAAGGTAGATTGCGTGCAGGGTATCGTTTCGTCAGGGGTGAGTCTCGCCATGGGTGCAGTCGCCGAGGAGATGAAGGCGCTCACCATTTTCTGGGATGGCACCACACAGGACGGCGTGAAAGAAACCATGCCCAACCCGCGTTACGTATTCCGCAGTACCGACAACGAATGCGAGGCGGTAATGGCATCGCTGCTGGCGATTAAATACTGGAAGGGAAAGTTCTCAACTATCGCTGGCATTAACCCTGACTATTCTTATGGTCGTAATAACTTCGCGGCATTTCAGGCACTGCTGAAGAAATTCGGCGTCGATCACAAGGTGGTCGCGGACCAGTGGCCCAAGGTTGGGACGACGGATCTCAATTCACACGTGGCGGCATTGAAGGCGGCCAAGCCGGATCTGATTTTCTCGTCACTGCTGTTTGCGGATTTGCCAATCTTCATGCGTACTGCACACGGCGCTGGGCTCATGGATGGCGGCACGAAATTCGTGTTTCCGGCCGCTGGCTTCCAACATACCCAGCTCAAGAAATCCTTTACGCCCGAAGGCATGATCTTCGGCCACAACACGCTTTATTTTGACTTCAAAGACGCCGGTCCGCTACAGAAGCAATTTGTTAAAGAGTACTACGACAAATTCAAGGACTACCCGCACTGGGAGGCCGACCGTGCCTACTTCGCGATGCAGGTATACAAGGCTGGTGTGGAAGCCGCGCAGAAGGCAAAGAATGCCTGGCCCGGCAAGGAGGACATCATTAACGCCATGGAGGGCGTGAAGGTGGATTCGCTCGGCGGACCTGGCCAGATGCGCAAGGACCACATCGCCGACCAGACCTTCTATCAGGGCCTCACGACACACAAAAACAACTACGATTTCCCGACGCTCGGCACCGTCGACATCATGTCTTCCACTCAGCTACAGAAGCCACCCGGGCAGGACTTCTGGAAGTGGATAGAGACCGCGCAGATCAAGCTGTAAAAGATCCACGTTGACTGCTTTTTTTGACATTCTGATCGGCGGCGTTTTCCACGCTGCCGTTCTTTTTCTCGTCGCCGCCGGGCTGCAGCTTGTGTTCGGCGTGCAGAAGATCGTAAACCTCGCCTGCGGGTCGTTTTATGCACTCGGCGCGTACTTCGGCATCAGCGCGGTGAGCTGGGCAATTGCGGCTGGCGTTCCAGCCGCGCTCTTCCTGCCGGTATTGCTGCTATCCGGCCTGCTGCTGGGCCTGATCGTAGGTCCGGTGATCGAACTGCTGCTCCGCACCGTCTATCATCGCGACGAGGCGTTCCAGCTCCTGCTCACGTTTGCGCTTGTGCTGATGTTTCAGGACGTATTGCGCTTCTTCTGGGGCGCCAATCCCCAGCAACTCGGCAATCTGGTGATGGAATACGGCAAGCTCACGCTGGGCAGCGTGCAGGTGCCGACTTACAACGTATTGGTCATCCTTGCGAGCATCGCGATTGCTGGTGGCATTGGCACCTTCCTGCAACGCACCCGCTTCGGTCGC
>JANOQY010000340.1:0-2357 GCA_031414995.1 Betaproteobacteria bacterium | reverse complement strand
GAAGGAATTTATCGACGCGGTCACCTCGGCGATAAAAGAGGGCCGGATTATCCGCACCCCGATTACGCCGGACAATTTACGGCAAGTGTTCGACAAATGGGTGGATATGGTGGGCGGTGAGCTTGGCACCGTCAATCCGGCCGATCTCGCGGTGTTTTTCTTTGCCGATATCATGCACGATGGCCGTAACGAGGCGATGACCAATTTGCCTGCGCGCCTGTTGTTCAACGGCGAAAAGCCGGTGTTCCTGCTGAACGGCGAGACATATGAACTGGCGAGCGAGCGCGGCTATCGCAATTTCTGGGCGATCTATCACCGCCCGCCCGAACAAAAGCATCGGCATTATCTGCTCGAACGGCGCGACAGCCTGCTGCCGCTCGACGAGCAGAAATTCAAGGGTGCCTATTACACGCCGCTGCATATTGTCGATAAAGCCTATGAGCAATTGGTCGCGACATTGGGACCGAACTGGCAGGACCGCTATATCGTGTGGGATATGTGCGCAGGCGTCGGCAATCTGGAGGCCAAGCACAGCAACCTGCGCAACGTGTATATGAGCACGCTCGATTCTGCCGATGTTACGATCATGCGGTCCAACCCAGCGTTCGCTGGCGCGACGATTTTCCAATATGATTATCTCAACGACGATGTGACCGATTTCGGCGAGATTGATTACAGCCTGTCGAACAAGCTACCCGCTGAATTAAGGCAGGCGATTCAGGACTCACGCGAAGGCGCGAAGGGCGCGAAGAAGATATTGGTGCTGATTAACCCGCCCTATGCCGAGGCCACGAGTGGTGGGAATACTGCTGCCAACGTGGTCGGTAATAGCAAACCGGGCGTGACAAAGACGCTTTTTGCTCAAGCGGGTATGGTTAAGTATGGGAAGGCAGCCAACGAGCTCTTCATGCAGTTCGTCGCGCGCATTGATCACGAAATCCCTACCGCCACGCTGGCGATGTTCAGCAAGCTAAAATATATAAGCACGCCGACGCTCGATCAGTTTCGTAAAGTTTGGAGTGGCCGCTATCTCGGAGGTTTTGTCTTTCATAGTCGGCTCTTTGACGGATTGAAAGGCAACTACCCAATAGGGTTCTTGATCTGGGATACGGCCAAGAACAATGCAATCGAAGATGTCGTCACCGACGTGCTTGATGACACTGGTAACATCATTGGTGAGCAGGCATTTCTCAACTACGATAAAAAGCTGTTGTTGACCGATTGGGTGGTGAGGCCGCGCTCCAACACCCAACCCGTTGTTCCGCTGAAAAACGCCATCGACCCAGCAACGGCGACAAAGGACTTGCGAGGCATCCGTTGGTCAAACGACGCAGTTGCTTGGCTTAATTGTGGCGGAAACGATTTCCAACACGCGGTTAGAGATACGTTCGTTTTTTCCTCGGGCTACAGCAGTGGACGAGGCTTCTTTGTAAATGCCGACAACCTCTGGCAAGCAGCAGTAATCTTTGCCGTCCGCCGCCTCATCAAACCGACATGGCTCAACGACCGCGATCAGTTCTTGCAACCGTCGCAACCGCTGACCGACGAATTTAAATCGGATAGCCTGATCTGGATGCTGTTCAACGGCAGCAACCTGACCGCCGGAGCCGACGGCTTGCACTGGAACGACCGTGACTGGCCGCTCACCAACCATTTCATTCCGTTTACCGAAGGCGAAGTCGGGGCAAGCGGACGCTTTGAATCCGACTTCATGGTGCGCCATATGAAGGGCATGACCTTTTCCCCGCAAGCAACCGCCGTCCTCGATGAAGGCCGCAAGCTGTGGCAACGCTTTCACGCCATCAACTTCCCGCGCAAAATTCGCGACGAATTGAAACTGGGCCGCGCCGACGCCGGTTGGTATCAAATCCGCAAAAGCCTTGAGGCCTATGGCGACACCGAACTGACCGATTTTGATCCGTTCAAGGCGGCTTATGCCGATCTAAGTACCAAGTTGCGGCCAATGGTGTTTGAGTTAGGATTTTTGCCGGAATGACGGTTCCGGTAGCGGAAACGCACCGGCCTTTTCTTTTGCTTCATTGTGTTATATACATAATACAGTTAAGGCAAAGGAGACGGCAATAATCCAGCATTGGAAAACAATCGCAGGCGTCGGTGCGACGATGATCGGCGTGCATGTCGTCAACCTTTTTACCGGCGGTTATCTGAATAGCTTCGGCATTGCACCGCGCGAGATCGGGTCGGCTTACACCATCGCGACGGCACCGTGGCTTCATGCAGATTTCGGCCATCTAGGCAGCAATTTGGCCGCTTTTGTGGTGCTTGGGTCGCTGGTGCTGCTTCAGGGTCTGCGTTATTTTGTGAAGGCGAGCGCGCTCATCATATTGCTGGGCGGC
>JANOQY010000339.1:0-1552 GCA_031414995.1 Betaproteobacteria bacterium | reverse complement strand
AAACCCCTTGAATAGCCACCGCTCCACCCATACACTATCGAGATGAAAATTGTAGGCAATGCCAACCGCCACGAAATTGAATTGAATCCGCAAGAGGCTTGGCGACGCGCACGCCTGTTGGACGCAATGTTTCAGTCCCTGTATCCGCCTTATCCACGCGGCGTAACGCGTGCAACGCATGCAGAATTTCAGCGCCGCGATGAAGCCCGCATGCTTGAAATTGCGCGGCGACTCAATCCGTTGTGAACACTCCAGATTCGCTTTCGCGCCTCTTTGCTGCTCTGCATCGCGAAGGTGTGGAATATGTACTTGTGGGCGGGCAAGCGGTCAGATTTAATGGTTTTTTACGCGCTACCGAGGACGTGGACGTTTTGGTCGCTGGGACCCGTGACAACGGCGAACGTGTCAAACGCGCGCTGGCATTCCTGCCTTCGTCAAAGGATATTGATTCCGCCTGGTTTGTGCCCTCGGAAAGTGGCGAAGTAGAAAACATTCGCGTTGCCGACGACATTCTCATTGACCTGCTTTTCAGTGCGAACGGGCAATCCTACGAGATGCTTAAACCAAATATTCGCATCGTGGATCTTGACGGCGTTCCTGTACGAGTTGTCGATATTGCCGGCCTGCTCAAAACAAAAACAGACTACCGGGAAAAGGATGTTTTGGACCGGCAAGTGCTGAACAGGATTCAGCAGGAATTGGCAGCGCGAGATATGGAAGAATAATCTAGGACTCGTACAGTCACAAGTATCGAGTTCAATCTGTTGAAATCTATAAAAGCAGGAGTGGGGCTTGGGGCTTGGCGTCGATAGCGCCAACCACCTCAAGCCTCTGCAGGATCAGGATTGTCAGTCTTGCTGCCGTTTTCCCGCTGCCTAGCACCCGCTACTGCCTGCGCAGGAACAGTCGGCGTTGTCGATACCACATCGCCATTCTGCGCACGATGCATCAGCGCGCGATCAATCAATACCAGTGCGAGCATGGCCTCGGCAATCGGCGTGGCACGAATGCCCACACAGGGATCGTGTCTGCCGTGGGTGTTGATGACGACCGGGTTACCGGCTTTGTCGATGGTGTGACGGTCAAGGCGAATCGAGGATGTCGGTTTGATGGCAATCGATACCGTCACGTCCTGTCCGGTCGAAATGCCGCCAAGCACGCCGCCCGCGTTGTTCGATAAAAAACCATCTGGCGACATCTCATCAGAATGCTCGGTGCCTTTTTGTTCAATCGAATGAAAGCCCGCGCCGATTTCAACACCCTTGACGGCATTGATACCCATCATCGCGTGTGCGATCAACGCGTCGAGGCGGTCATAAATGGGATCTCCCCAGCCAACCGGCACGCCGCTGGCGACCACGTTGATGCGCGCGCCGCAGCTTTCGCCGGATTTGCGCAACCGATCCATATAGGTTTCGAGCGCGGCAATCATGCTGACGTTCGGCGCAAAGAAAGGGTTCTGATGAACTGCATCCCAGGTTTCAAAAGCGATTTTGTTTTCACCCAGCTGAGATAGATAACCGCGTATCAGCACGCCGAATTTTTCATGCAG
>JANOQY010000338.1:0-15445 GCA_031414995.1 Betaproteobacteria bacterium | reverse complement strand
GCCAGTAACGAGGCCATGTCGAGAGACAACACACGTTTGTCCTTGAGCGATTCCGGCACTTCACCGTTGACGATGCGCTGTGCAAGACCTTCAACGATGGCCGTCTTACCAACGCCGGGTTCACCGATGAGGACGGGATTATTTTTGGTGCGACGTTGCAGCACCTGAATGGCGCGGCGAATTTCGTCGTCGCGACCGATAACGGGATCGAGCTTGCCATTGCGGGCGCGCTCGGTGAGATCCATGGTGTATTTTTTGAGTGCCTCCCGCTGTCCCTCTGCCTCCTGATCATTGACGCCTTCGGTGCCGCGCACCGCCAGCACAGCCGCGTCCAGCGCGTGCTTGTTGGCACCGTGCTCTTTGAATAACCGCCCGGTATCGCTTTTGTCGTTCAGTAATGCCAGTAAAAACAATTCGCTGGCAATAAATTCATCCCCCCGCTTGCTTGCTTCCTTATCGGTGAGATTGAGCAGATTACCCAAATCACGCGAGGCCGAAATTTCCCCACCCTGCCCTTCAATCTTGGGCAAATGCTTGATGGCTTTTTCCAGCGCGGCTTTTAACTTTGGCGCAGCGATTCCCGCGCGGGCAAGCAGTGATGTTGTGCCGCCGTCGTCCTGATTGATCAGGGCGAGCAGCAAATGTTGCGGCTCGATATAGCCGTTGTCATTTCCAAGTGCCATGCTTTGCGCATCAGAGAGCGCCTGCTGGAACTTGGTTGTGAGTTTGTCGGTTCTCATGTTGGTTTTCCCGGAAAAGCGGTTTTAGCGGTTGTATTTCAGAATTGGGGTTATTAGCGGATAATTTCAAGTATGGACGCTCCCTTTAGACACATGCATGATCTGGAAGAGATCATCACCGACGACGTCACACGCGCGCTGGCCGAGGACATTCGCGGCGGCGACCTGACTGCCTCCCTCATTCCCGCAACGGCCCGTGGGCACGCACGGGTCATCGCCCGCGAATCAGGCGTGATTGCCGGTTGCGCGTGGTTTGAACGCTGCTTCACTGAACTGGACCCGGATTGTGAGGTCTTTTGGCACGTGGAGGATGGCGAGGGCGTCGCTGAAGATACGCAGCTTTGCGAGATTTCTGGTAACGCCCGCGCCATGTTGTCAGCCGAGCGCATTGCGCTCAATTTTCTGCAGACGTTGTCTGCGATTTCGACCCAGACTCGAATATTTGTAACGGCAATCATCGGCACCAAGGCAAAAATTCTCGATACGCGAAAGACTCTCCCAGGGCTTCGCATGGCCTCAAAATATGCCGTCCACGTCGGCGGCGGCAGTAACCATCGCATTGGTCTTTTCGATGGCATTCTTATTAAGGAAAACCACATCATCGCGGCAGGCGGCATCAAGCCCGCTTTGCAGGCAGCATTTGCGTTGGTGCGACACCAGGCACCAGCCAACACGATGATCGAGATTGAAGTCGAAACGCTGGCGCAGCTTCAGGAGGCGCTGGACGGTGGCGCAAAGTTGATTCTGCTCGACAACATGAACAACACGCAGTTGCGGGAAGCCGTGAAATTAACCAGCGGTCGGGCGGAACTCGAAGCCTCAGGCGGCGTCAATCACCAGACCGTGCGCGCAATTGCCGAGACAGGTGTTGACCGTATTTCGATTGGCTCGCTGACCAAAGATATTCAGGCGCTCGATCTTTCGATGCGCTTTACGCTTCACTAATCTACTCATATTTCCTCCACTTACTTCAATTTAGGTATTACTCACAACATGATTTCCATCCATCCAAAATACCTGCTTGCCATTGCGTTATCCAGTCTTGCACTACTGTCAGGTTGCGCTTCAACCACGACATCGAAAGCCGACCCGCTTGAAGGCTTGAATCGAGCGACCTATCGATTTAACGACGCTGTTGACGAAGCCGTGCTTAAGCCTGTCGCCAAGGGTTATCAAGCCGTGACGCCGACGTTTTTTCGCGCGGGTGTCACCAATCTGTTCACCAATATTGGAGACGTCGCGACCGCGCTGAACAACCTTTTGCAGGGCAAAGCTGGCGATGCCGCTTCTGACACAGGACGTTTTTTGATTAACTCGACGCTGGGCGTGCTGGGCTTGTTCGATGTCGCCACGCCGATGGGGCTGGAAAAACACAACGAAGACTTCGGCCAGACGCTAGGTGTATGGGGCGTCAATAGCGGACCGTTCCTGATGCTGCCATTGATGGGGCCATCGACATTGCGCGATGCCGCCAGCCGTCCCGTTGACGGCTACGCCGGGTATTCCCGCTACGTAGACCACATCCCTTCACGCAACAGCGCTTTCGGACTGGAAATTATCGACCTGCGCGCCAACTTGCTCGGCGCAAGTTCGACTCTTGATGCCGCCGCACTCGACAAATACCAGTTTGTCCGCGACGCTTACTTGCAACGCCGGTTGCGCAGCGTTTACGACGGCAAGGCGCCGCAGGCGAAACTCGATCAATTGGAAGACGATCTGGCACCACCGGCTGCATCGAAGGTCGACAAAAAATAGACGCACACGCCTAGCGAAGCGGAAGACCCCCGGCTTTGCCGAGGGGTACTTACTCACTATTGCCCCACTTCCATCAACAACATGACACCACCAATTCCACACATAGAACTCGTCACCGGTGCAGAACCCAAGGGCACCGTCATCTGGATGCATGGCCTCGGCGCTGATTGCTGGGACTTTGTTTCAATCGTAAAGGAACTTGGGCTGCCAGAAGATTTGCCGCTGCGCTTTATCTTCCCGCAGGCGCCCACGCGGCCCATCACGATCAACAACGGCCAAGCCATGCCTGGCTGGTACGACATTTCGATGGCCGAATTGCAACGCAAGCCCGATGAAGCTGGCGTGCGGCAGTCGCAGGTGTTCATCGACCAACTGATCGCGCGCGAAATCGGGCGCGGTATCGCGGCGGACAAAATTATTCTTGCGGGATTTTCGCAGGGCGGTGCCATCGCGCTGCAAACCGGGCTGCGCTATCGTGAAACGCTGGGCGGCATTATGGCCTTGTCCACCTACCTTACGCTCGATGATTCGCTCGCCGCGGAGGCCACTAGTGCCAACGCCAATATCCCTATTTTGATGGTGCACGGTACGCAAGACCCCGTCATTCCGCTGTCGCTGGCGGTTGCGTCACGCACAAAAATGGAAGCGCGCGGCTACAAAATTGCGTGGCGCGAATATCCCATGCCACATTCGCTGTGCATGGAAGAAGTTGAAGATATTGGCGAATGGATTCAGGCGCGGTTTAAGTCGCGGATATTGCTGGCGTAAAATGGAAATCTCTAGCACTGGCGCGGCATTCAGGCGCAAATGAGCGGAAAAACCGCGCCAGTACTAGAGTTTCAAGATTCAATCTTTAGCAGCGTCGCTTTCAGCAAATTCCCCAAGGCCTGCGGCTTCAGCGTCACCCGATCCACGTAGACGTGCACAAAATGCCCCTGTGCAACCGCGACGCCAACGCCATCGCGAAACAACGCCACCTCGTAGCGCACACTGGAATTGCCGATCTTCGTCACCCGCAAACCCGCATCGATTTTTTCTGGGAACGTGATCGAAGCGAAATAACTACAGCCGGTTTCCACGACCAAGCCGATCACCGGACTCTTGGCGATATCGAGTGCGCCTTGTGAAATCAGGTATTCGTTGACGACCGTATCGAAATAGGAATAGTAGACAACGTTGTTGACGTGACCATAGACATCGTTATCCGTCCAGCGCGTGGCGATGGGCAGAAAGTGTTTGTAGGCGCTACGGTGCTGTGGCGATGGCTTTGCGGCGGGTGTGCTCATGGGTTGACGGCATCCATCGACAGCGTTCTGCCAGGATCAAACTCGTGGTACGGAATCACAGTCGGTAGCGGGCAGGCGGTGGCGTCAAAAAAAATCGCAATCTCATCGCGCCGCTTCATGGTGTCCGCGTAGCCCATGCTGATGAGCGCCTTGCAATAGCGGTGATCAAACAACATGTAGCTAGCCAGTGTCGCACCGCCACGCCGCATGGCCCCGATGGAGCGCATCAAAAATCGTGTTGTCCACGGCAGATCGCGCACATGCTTGAACGCCTGCGTTTCTAGTGGTTCGTTCGGGCATGCGACACACACATCGACGTGGTTCAGATTCATGCCGGATTTTTTGAGCCTATCCGGATCAACCACCGTCAATGTCGAATTAATGCGTTGTAGCAATTCAATATCGACAGCCAGTGTGTCGAGGAAGATTGATGACATCGCGTGGCCGGCAATTTGCGCAAGCGACGGATAAAGTTCACTCCTGATCCGCTCAGGCATATCCTTGACCAGTTTGGCGGTGCCGATCACAAACACCCGCGTCGCGCCCAGATGCAATGCAGGACTGACGGGTGCCATCTGACGAATAGAGCCATCTCCAAAAAATTCGCGGTTGATTTTGGTAGCGGGAAACGCAAACGGAATAGCGGAAGATGCCATCAGGTGTTCAGCCCGCAGTTGGCTCACGCGGATGCCAATGCGCTGCGAACGCCGCCAGCCCTGAACGTCTGGCGCGGCCTGAAAGAAGGCGCAATTTTGTCCCGTCGCATAACCCGATGCGGTTACCGATACCGCGCGCAACACACCGGCTTCAATATGTTTGGCGATATTGCCGAGCGGTATGTGGCGCTCGATCAGGTCAACGAGTGGGGAATTATCAAATAACGATACTTTGTGATTTTTGGACACCGCACCGAACAAAAATGCGGACATCCATTTGATGCTGTTCCTCGCCACCCCAATGAAGTCAGTGCGGTAAACCTGGTCCGGCGAAAAATGTTCCCAGACGTGCAACAACGTTTCCACACCACGCGCAAAGTTGTCTGCGTTGACGGCCAGCACCGCCGCGTTGATTGCGCCTGCAGAGGTGCCGGTGATGACAGGAAAGGGGTTTTCAACAGGATGGCCGAGGATTTCAGATACAGCCTTGAGCACGCCCACCTGATAGGCGGCACGCGCGCCACCGCCCTGAAGCACCAGCGCAATGCCGGGATGTCGGGTGTTACGCTCGTTTTTGTCCGTGCTCTTCTCCACAACGCTCACACTGCGACCCCTTCAAACCCATTCGTCAATGTAGACAATGTTTTTCTGCGATGCGCCTGATGCGCATGTGGTGACTGCTCTCTATACGCGACCAGACTGATTGCCGGCTTGCGCGATACTGATGACGTTTTGCTCATTAGCGACTGCCCGTTGACCAAGCAAATTGTAGACATGCATCTGTCCCTTGCCCTTCACGTGAATTTGCCGCATCTCTTCGAATTCATAGCGGTTGTGCAGGCGACGATACGTTACTGCGTCAACCTGCGTGAGCCCGGGCTGCGCTTCTGAAGACATCCGTGCGGCGATGTTGACAGTATCGCCCCACAAGTCATAACTGAATTTGCGTCGCCCGATCACGCCAGCCACGACTGCGCCAGTTGCCAACCCCACCCGCAAACTCATTTTTTCGCCGTTCGGGGCCGTGTAACGAGATACAAACGCTTGCATTTGCAACGCCATGTCGGCCATCGCATCAACGTATTGGCTGTTCGCATTGCGGAGTCCACCGGCAGCCATGTAGGCGTCACCAATGGTTTTGATTTTTTCGATGCCGTGCTTCTCAGCGAGAAGATCGAATTCCGAAAAAATATCATTCAACAGATTTACCGTTTCATTCGGCGACATTTCTTCGGACATATGGGTGAAATTGACGATGTCGGCAAACATAACCGTCACATCGGCGTGGCCATCAGCGATATTGGTTTCCTGACGCTTGAGGCGCACCGCGATTGCCTCAGGCAGGATATTCAACAACAGGCGGTCGGAAAGTTCTTTCTCCAGCGAAACCGCCTGACTCTGTGCATCGACAGCTTCCACGAGCTTGGCTTTTTCGCGCGAAAAATACCATAGCAGCACATATACCATCGCCGAAATAGAAACAAAATTGAGCACAAAAAACACCGCCACCGTGCGCATGTCAAGCTGCTTGATATCGAGCGGCAGGATGTAATCGAACATGCCGGACATGGCGGTCATGAAAATGTAAGCGACGAACCAAGGCACTGATTCACGCGTTCCCAGAATGACAATCGCCGCCACCGGGGCAAGCAATGCCCATAACGAGACCCCGCTGGAATTGACAAAATTGCCCATCGTCCACTGCAACACGAATGGCGTGAATAGAAAAAGCGTGAGTTGACTCAGGCAAAAGATGGGCAGCTTGCGGGTTTTCAGGAAAAACACGATCGTGCAAAGCGACGTCAGCAGAAAAATAAGTGGGATCAGCGTCGAGAAACGTTGCCCAAAACCCCAGTAAATGGCCAGCCATAACATCGAGGCGACCATCATTAACGCGGTGGAAAATACGAGCATGTCGCCCGCAAGTTTCTCCTCTGGCGATAGGCCGCGTTCGAGCGCTGTGTCAAAGTCCAGAAATTTTTTCGCTGTCATACCGGTTTGATGGTCTTCTTGATTTTTTAAATTTCTCCAGGATTTTGCGTCAAATGCGAGCCGACACAGGGTAAACCGGACGTTTTTATTATGACACAATCACTCTGACGATCAGTTGGGCATTCACAGGCGGATGGCTTTCATACGCTAAGCAAACAGCGCAACCATCGGCCTTGGCAGGTTGATAAGCTAAAATATTGACTATCCGCCACAATTCTGGAGAAATAGATGTCGATGTCCGATCGAGACGGCTTTATCTGGTACGACGGCAAGCTCGTGCCGTGGCGCGATGCCACCACCCATGTGCTGACGCATTCGCTGCATTACGGCCTCGCCGTCTTCGAAGGTGTCCGTGCCTACAAAACCGAAGCATCGTCCGGGCTCGGCACGGCTATTTTCCGACTGAAAGAGCACACCCAGCGTCTGTTCAATTCAGCAAAAATTTATCAGATGGCGATGCCTTACAGCAAAGAGGAAATCATGGAAGCGCAGCGTGAAGTGGTGCGCGCCAACAATCTCGAAAGCTGCTACCTCAGACCGCTCGCGTTTTACGGTTCGGAAAAAATGGGTGTCTCACCCAAGGGCGCCAAAGTGCACATCACCATCGCCGCCTGGCCTTGGGGTGCGTACCTCGGCGAGGATGGTCTTAAAAAAGGCATTCGCGTCAAAACATCTTCATTCGCACGCCACCATGTGAACGTCACCATGGCACGCGCGAAGGTCTCTTCCACCTACGCCAATTCGATCCTCGCCAATAATGAAGCGACCGACCACGGCTACGACGAGGCGCTGTTGCTCGACACAGAAGGCTACGTGGCCGAAGGTGCAGGCGAGAATCTATTCATCGTACGCGACGGCAAAATCAGTACGCCTGAGCTCACATCTGCACTCGATGGCATCACGTGGCGATCCATCCAGATTGTGTGCGCGGACTTGGGCATACCGGTCGAGCCGCGCAAAATCACGCGCGACGACGTCTACATCGCCGACGAGGCATTTTTTACCGGCACGGCCGCAGAAGTCACACCCATTCGTGAGCTTGACGGTCGGATCATCGGCGAGGGTTCACGCGGGCCAATCACTGAAAAAATACAGGCGGCATTCTTCGATATCGTCAATGGCCGCAATCCCAAGTATCACGCATGGCTCACGCCAGTAAAGTAGCCGAGGAAATCCCCCATGAGCACCGAGACCCGCACCGAGCTTAAATACACGCGCATTGAAGTCACTGCCAAGGACATGCCGTTGCATTGCCCGATGCCGTCGATGAAGCTTTGGAATACGCATCCGCGCGTCTACATTCCGATTGAAGAAACGGGAGAGGCCAAATGCCCGTACTGCGGCACGGTTTACAAGCTGACGGGACCGGTCAAGCACGGTCATTAATCTGCGGCCACCATCAGGCCAGTCCGTGACCAACATTCTCGTCGTTGCCCCCTCATGGATTGGCGATGCCGTGTTGTCCCAGCCGATGCTGATGCGCATTGCTGGACGGTCCGATGCAACAGCCATCACAGTGCTGGCGCCGAAGTGGGTGATGCCGGTATATAGACGTATGCCAGAAGTCAGGCATGTGATCGAAAATCCGTTTGGACACGGCGCACTCAGGCTGTCGGCCCGCCGCGCGTTGGGAAAAAGGCTTGTTGGTGACAGCTTTGATCAGGCATTTTTATTGCCCAACACGTTTAAATCCGCCTTGATTCCATGGTTTGCCGATATCCCGCTGCGCACCGGTTTTCGCGGCGAAAAGCGCGGATGGATTCTCAATGATTGCAGGGACCTTGACGAACAAGCGCTGCCAACGATGGCCGAGCGATTTGCCTCGCTTGCGCAACCTGCGGGCCAGCCGCTAGCGAAACCACTGGCGCTGCCTACGTTACAGATAGATCACGAACATCGGACCAACACAGTGGCACGCTTGAAACTGGACCTTGGCAAGTCTGTCGTCGCATTTTGTCCGGGTGCCGAATATGGCCCGGCCAAACGCTGGCCTGCCAAACATTTTGCCGAACTAGCAATGACACTAGCCGCAGAAGGTAAACAAATCTGGCTAATGGGCGGACAAGGCGACCGTGCCATCGCCGACGAGATAATCCAATTGGCGCAATTGCCTGATGGCGTTTGCCGCAATCTTTGTGGCCAAACGCAGCTTGACGATGCAATCGATTTGTTGAGTCTGGCTAAATGCGTCGTGACCAATGATTCCGGCCTGATGCATATCGCCTGCGCGGTGGGCGTGCCGGTCGCCGCCCTGTACGGCTCCAGCTCCCCTGCCTTCACCCCGCCTTTGTCGCCGAGGGCAAAGGTAATTTCGTTGCACGTCGAATGCAGCCCCTGTTTTAAACGCGTGTGTCCGCTGGGGCACTTCAAATGCATGAATGAACTCACTGCTCAAAAGGTACTCTCACATTTGGCGCAATGATCGAGGCATAATTATTCTTTGGTTGTTTTAGCCGCGAGGATTACATTCATGAAATTTTCATCCGTATTAGTTGCAGCTTCTTTCTTTGTGCCCGTCTATGCGTCGGCGGCAACGACTGCGCCAACCGCCAAAGCAGCGGAACCTGAATACGTCGATACCATTAATCAGTGGCGCGACACCGTTGAAAAAGGTCTACGACGGGACAACGGCTGGCTCACTTTGGCCGGGCGATTCATCATGAAGCCGGGTGTGAATACTTTCGGCACGGCGTCAAACAACGACATCGTTTTTCCGCCAGAACTTAAAGGCACCGGGCCGGATGTGATCGGCACCATCACTGTCGATGCTGCCAAAAAAACTGTCACGCTCAAGCTCAATGAGGGCGTCAGCATGAGCAGCGACGGCAAACCTTTCACGGGTGAACGCGTACTGAAAGCTGATGCCGACAAACGCGACTGGGTCTCGCTTGGCCGAATATCGATGCATGTGATCGAACGCGATGGCCGCTATGTACTGCGTCTGGCCGATAACGAATCGATGGTGCGCAAAAATTTCCCGGGCCGCGTTTGGTATGACGTGAATCCCGCATTTAAAGTCGACGCCAAATTCGTCGCCTATCCGCCCGGCAAAAAATTATCCATCGTCAACGTGATCGACGAAGTCTCGGATGTGCCGTGCCCCGGTTACGTCGAATTCACGTTGAAGGGAAAAAAATACAAAATGGACGTTGTCGGTGACGACGAAGGCATGTTCTTCGTGATGCGCGATGGCACGTCCGGCGATACCACCTACCGGCCATCACGATTCCTTTACGTCGACAAGAAGCCAAAAGCCAATGAGATGTTTCAACTCGACTTCAACAAAACCTACAACCCACCCTGTGCATTTTCTGAATTCACCACTTGCCCGCTGCCGCCAGAACAAAATATTCTGAAGACGCGAATTGAAGCCGGGGAAAAATATCGGAAACTGGGATAGAGATACGTAGAACGCCATTTGACCGGCATTCCGGCGATAAAATGCCCTGAAAGCCGCACCAGTATTAGAGTTTGCATTTTTTGATTTCCGGAGGAAATTTCCGGCTCTTACCTGTCATCACAGGATTATCAGTGGCCCACATTCTCATCGTAGACGACGAAGATATATTTATTGAATTTTCCGGACACGCCCTGAAGGCAGCCGGACATACCGTCACGATGACGAGTTCGCCACGCGTCGCCATTGATCTCGCCGCAACGCACCCGCCTGACCTCGTTCTCTCCGATATCAACATGCCGGAGATGAGTGGATTCGAGCTGGCCACAATCTTGAATGCCGACGGTAAACGACCCTGGATTCCTGTCGTTTTCATGTCATCGCGCGATGATGGTCAATCACTCCGCGACGCCTTCGGGGTCGGCGCAGTTGACTATCTGGTGAAGCCGTTCAAACGCGATGCGCTCATCGCAACTGTTCAAAAAAAGCTTCTTGAAACAGAACGTCGGCGCGCCACAGGCGACCTTCCGCACGCTGTCGCTGATGAGCCAGTTGGGGAATCGATGCCGGTGATACCTGGCTATGCGCTGATCTGCCCGCTCGGCCAGGGCGGCATGGGGCACGTCTATCTGGCGGATCATAAAAAATCCGGCCTGCGCTGCGCGCTTAAAGTATTGACGCTCGTAGAAGAAGGCACCAAGCAAACCGAAATTCTGACGCGCTTTCTAGAAGAGCGCGCGCTTTTATCGCGCATTGATCACCCGAATGTGGCCAAGGTATTCGATCACGGCATCACTGACAATCACGTCTATATCGCGATGGAGTTTTTTCCGTGTGGAGATCTGAAACTGGCAATGGAACGTGGCATTTCCATTGCCACCGCATTTGGCTACGTGCGGCAAATCGCAGAGGGCCTGTGCACCGTGCACGCGCAAGGAATCGTGCATCGAGATATCAAGCCTGCGAACGTGATGTTGCGTAAGGATGGCTCCGTCGCGTTGGTCGATTTTGGCATCGCCAAAGAGCTTGACTCCGCGAATGCACTGACGCTGCACGGTGAAACACTCGGCACACCGCATTACATGAGCCCGGAACAAATCAACTCCATGCCGCTGGATGCGCGCAGCGATCTCTATAGCCTCGGCGCAGTGTTTTATGAAATGCTCACGCAGGAGCGGCTATTCGTTGGCGACCGTATGGAAAGCATTCTGATGCAGCATCTGCATTCGCCGCGCCCCGCGTTGCCAGGCAACTTGCGCATCCTGCAACCGATTCTCGATATGCTGCTGGCGATCAATCCCACTGATCGTCCGGCCGATGCTGCAACATTTCTCAAAGCCTTTTCCGTTGTGGAGCTGATGCGCTTCAGCGAACACGTCGATGCGGGCGGCAAGGCTTTTTCAGGGATGGCGGATCTGGATACATTGCCGAGTGGTTAATGCGGGTAACGCAACGAGCCGATGCTAGCGCTCCAAATCCCCCTGCGTATCAACATCCGCAATAACCCCCGCATCATCGACAGCGATTTCCTCGACGAAATTTGCGTCTGACCTGAGTATTTCGCGCGCACCGCTGTCGCCGGTGAGCGCCTGTAGTCGAAGTCCAAAGTCGCCTGTAAAACCCACCGGGTGACCGCGCCGACCACCAAATACGGGAACGACAATTTTGGCACCGCCGCTACCGCTACTTTCATGCAGCGCTTCAACAATAGCGGCCACCGTATCAGCACGAATCCACGGCATGTCGCCAAGTGCGATCAGCCAGCCTGTTGCATCAGCGCTCGCGGCAACACCGACAGCAATACTTGTTCCCATGCCTTGTTCGGCGTGCGCGTTGATCACGATTCGGCAGTCGGTATTTTCCAACACTTTTATCAATTCGTCGTCACGGCGCGTGACGGCAACGACATTTCCCGCGCAAGCAATCAGCAGATTGGTGGTCGACGCTTCAACCATGCGGCGTCCATCGGGCAGTCTGGCGAGCAATTTTTGAGAACCGAAACGCGTTGCGGCGCCCGCCGCCAACAGAATGCCTGTGATCACGCGTTATGCGGCGGAAGATGCAACCGAATGTGGCACCGCGCCCACTGGCGCAAGTACCAAACCATTTCGTGCAGCCACCAATTCAGCAAGGATGGCGATGGCAATTTCAGGCGGCGTGCGGCTACCGATCGATAAGCCAACCGGACCATGAAGTTTTGCGACCTGTGCCACGCTCACATCAAATTCCAATAGACGCTTGCGACGCTCCTCCGACGTTTTGCTCGATCCCACCGCGCCAACATAGAACGCCCGCGTCTTGAGCGCTTCCATCAGCGCCATGTCATCGAGTTTGGGATCATGCGAGACAGCGACGATAACCGTGTGGGCATCGGCGTTGAATGCCAGCACGGCTTCGTCAGGCATGCCGTCGAGGAAAACGGAACCGGGCACGCGCCAGACGCTGCGATACTCCTCACGCGGATCGCAGACAAAGACTTGAAAGTCCAGCGTTGCGGCGACCTCGGCGAGATAGCGTGCGATTTCGGAAGCACCGATAATTAGCAAACGCCAACGCGGCCCGTGAATGCAGATAAATTGCTGATCGGTTCGACCAGTGACATCGGCGTGAGACGCCGGCAGGAATTGCCATTCGCCGGTCTTGAGATTAAGTGATCGCGCAAATACTTCGCCCGCCGCGATCTTCAAAAACAGCGCATTCAGGCGCGCGGCATCGAGCGCCGATTCGATCACGACCTCCAATTCACCGCCGCAGTGCAATCCAAATTTGCGGGCGTCCTCCGAGGTAATGCCATAGCGCTCCAGAATTGGCTTCGCGCCGGAAAATTCGTTGCGACGTGCCACCAAATCATCTTCGATACAGCCGCCTGACACAGAGCCAATCACGACGCCATCGTCGCGCATCGCCATGAGCGAACCCGGCGGGCGCGGGCTGGCGCCGAACGTCTGCGTGACGGTGACCAGCCAAATACGGCGACCCGCGCCCATCCATTCGCGCGCGTGTTCGAGGACTTCAAGATCGAGTGATTGCATGCGTCAATTAAATCGACGTTACCGGACTGCAGCGTCAGTTTTTACCGCTGCGCCCAAACCTATGCCGGGTCCGGCACCAGATGCGCGTGATTCGCCTTTGCCACCCAAATTGAGTCCAAAGTGTTCCGACAGTGCGCGCTGGTATTCATCAAAAAAATTGGCCGTCAGATTGTGATGTGAGCCGCCTTCGGCGCGCAGCAATCGCTTGGGTGCTCTGGCTGTCGCGTAGAGGCGCTCACTCATGGCGAACGGCACAATATTGTCGTCAGTGCCATGCACAAACAGGATCGGAATGGTTACGTCATCGATGCGATCAAGAATGTCGAATCGCTGCGTGACCAAAAAGCCAACCGGCAAAAAGCCCCATTTCGTTTGCTTGATCATATCGGGAACCGAGGTAAACGCGCCTTCGATAATCAACCCACTCGCGGCTTTATCCCGTAGCGCCAGATGTGTGGCCATCGAGCTGCCGAGAGAGTGCCCAAAAATAAATCTATTCGCTGTCGGATTGCGCGAGACCAGATACGCCCACGCCGCTTCCGCATCCGCATTGGCTGATTGCTCGGTCGGCGAGCCGCCATCAGCAAAAGTGCTTTTTCCAAAACTGCGGTAATCAATTGCCAGTACCGAAAAACCCATGCGACTCCAGCGCGGAATACGCGTTACGCTGCCGGTGAGATTCCAGCGCGCACCGTGCAGATAAAGCAGTACAGGTGCGTCCTTGTCCGGATGAGGCGACCACCATGCGTGGAGCTTTTCACCCTGCTTGCCCACCGGAATCCACACTTCCTCAACACCATCCGGCGCGCCGCGGTAGCCGCGCCATTCGCCCTGCACAGGATTGAATATCCAATCGCCCTGCTTGGTTTCAAGGTAGGCGCAGCCTCCGGCGAAAGCCAACATCACGATGGCGATCAACTGAAAAAAACGCGAAGCAAAGAATGATTCTGATTTCATCCGTGTTTAGTAGTGTCGTGCTGGCACAAGTTCCCTGTTGGTGAAGCGAAGTGCGGGATGTTTCAAACTTTGAATGGCAATTCCCGCAAACGCTTGCCGGTAAGGGCAAATATCGCATTCGATACCGCTGGCGCAATCGGCGGTGTACCCGGTTCACCAACGCCAGTTGGGGTCGTGCCGCCCCGAACAATGTGCACTTCGACCTTCGGCATATCGGCGATGCGCAGCACTTGGTAGTCATGAAAATTACTTTGCTCGACCACGCCGTCCTTTAGCGTCACCTGTCCATAAAGTGCGGCGGACAAACCATACGCAATCGCACTTTCAACCTGCGCTGAAATCGTCAGTGGATTCACCGCCAAACCACAATCGATCGCCGCGACAACGCGATGAACCTTGATCTGTCCTTTATCAATCGAGACCTCAGCCACCTGCGCGCAAACAGTGCCAAAACTTTCATGCACCGCAATACCTCGCGCCACGCCGTTCGGCAGTGGCTTGCCCCAGCCAGCCTGGTCAGCGGCCATCTTTAGCACGTTTGCCACGCGCGGATGTTTGGCAAGATGTTCGCGCCGAAACGCGACCGGGTCTTTGCCTGCGGCTTTGGCAAGATCGTCCATCATCGTTTCCATCACGAATGCCGTATGCGTATGCCCGACCGAGCGCCACCACAGCACCGGCACGCCTGTCTGCGTCGTGTGCAAGCTGGCCTGCATGTTGGGAATATCGTATGGTGTATCGACGACACCTTCAACACTAGTCGCGTCGATGCCGTTCTTGACCATCATCGGCTCGAACGCAGTACCAGCCATGATCGATTGACCAACCACGGTGTGATCCCAGCCAACGATTCTGCCCGCCGCATCTACACCTGCGTTGACGCGATGCACGTACATCGGACGGTAATACCCGCCCTTGGTATCGTCTTCACGGGTCCACACCGTTTTGACCGGCACTTTCGCCTCGCGCGCAATTTCCACAGCCTCGATCACGTAATCGGATTCGGGATTCGCTCGGCGTCCAAAACCACCTCCAGCGATCATGGTGTTCAACTTGACCTGCTCAGGTTTCAATCCGGCAACCTTTGCCGCTGAGGCCTGATCGACAGTCTGGAGCTGCGAACCAATCCAAATTTCGCAACCGCCCCCTTTGAAGCTAACGGTGCAATTCAATGGTTCCATCGGCGCATGCGCAAGAAACGGCACTTCATATTCGGCCGTGACTGTCTTGGCGGCCATCTTCAATGCGTCAATACTGCCTGCTTTTGCAACAGTGCCGGGTTTTTGGGCGAGATCGCGATACGCTTTTTTCAGGTCTGTCGTGTTTGCTTTTGATCCCGGTGCCAAATCCCATTCCACCACCAGCAAATCGCGTGCAGTTTTTGCGGCCCAAAATGATTTGGCAACCACGGCAACCCCATTTGCGGTCTGTATCACATGGGTGACACCGGGCAGGCCCTGGACTTTGGTGGCGTCAAAGCGCTTCACTTTGGCCCCAAAAATCGGTGGATGCAATACGACAGCCGTATGCAAATTGGGAATCATTTTCGCGGTGACATCTAGACCAAATTTCGCGCTGCCATCGGTCTTGGCGGGTGCATCAATCCGCCTCGTGGGTTTGCCGATAATTC
>JANOQY010000337.1:0-2241 GCA_031414995.1 Betaproteobacteria bacterium | reverse complement strand
CTAGGGTTAATTGCCGGCGGCATTGCACACGATTTCAATAACATTCTCGCGTCGATACGCGGAAACACTTCGTTGGCAAAAGAAGACATTCCGGCTGATAGCCTGGCTCTGGAAAGCCTGGACCAGATCGAGAAGGGGGCTTACCGTGCGGTCTCTCTGGTGCAGAAAATTCTGGCATTCAGTCGTCAGGTGGAGCACCAGCTCGTCGATCAACCGCTAGGCCCTGTTGTCCTCGAAACAGTAGCGTTACTGCGCGCGACCATCCCGGTTGAGGTCAAACTCGATAGCGAGTTGCCCGATGTACCCGTCAGTGCCCGCGTGGATACAACCGAGGTTTCGCAGGTGATCATGAATTTATGCATTAACGCGTGGCATGCGCTGGGTGGCGGCGCGGGAAGAATTTTAGTCAAACTGGATGATATTTTTCTTGATGGCAGCGCACAGTCTGGTGTTGAACTTCCGGCGGGTCGATACGCGCGAATCTCGGTGAGCGACAACGGCGAGGGGATGGATGCAACGACGCAGGCGCGTATATTCGAGCCCTTCTTTACAACCAAGCCAGTTGGAAAAGGCACGGGTCTGGGGTTATCTGTGGCGTACGGGATCATCACGTCGCATGGTGGCGGCATCACGGTTAAAAGTAAGCGCGCCGCAGGAACTACCTTCGACGTTTATATTCCTGCGACAGACTCGCCCGCCACCATCGCGCAGCCACTGTCCGGTGCCATCCCGAGCGCATCGGGGGAAGGCAGGCATGTACTCTACCTTGATGATGATGAGGCTATGGTTTTTGTGGTCAGGCGATTTCTCGAAAGAAGTGGCTACCGCGTCAGCGGATTTACCGTCGCCGCAGCTGCGCTGGAGGCTCTGCGGACGCACCCGGAAGACTTCGACATGGTGATGACTGACTTCAATATGCCTCAGGAATCCGGAATCGATGTGGCGCACGCTGTTGCCAAAATCAGGCCTTCACTGCCCGTCGTGATCACGTCTGGGTACATAACGGATGAGTTACGTGATCGCGCGACGAACGCCGGGGTGCGGCATTTGCTCCATAAGCCCAACACCCTCGAGGAGATGGCTACGGCCATCGCAAAATTGCTTCCCCCTCGGGAAAACTAGGGAACCACTGATTAAGTCTAATTTGAGTGTGGTTCGACAAGCCATCGCCCGCTGCATCGGGCTCAGGCGCTCGGCAGCGCCGCGCATGCGCGACGAAACCCTGCCTCACGCACCACGAACGGAATAAATAAGTTACCGTTCGTCCTGAGCCTGTCGAAGGACTTAATCAGAGTTTCCCTGGTTAAGTGGATGTTCAGGAGAACATCTGCGCCTCAGCAACCACAGCAGCAGTTGTTCCCAACGAGCGCGGTCTACGGGCGAAGGGAGAGAACTTATCCTTTGAAAAATCCCCTTCGCGCGTGAACATTTTCACCTTTGTCCCATAGAGTTCTTAGAGTTTGACAAGATCAGTAGAGCCTCGCGATCAATCGCTCCAAGGCGGCTTGCCGCTCCGGTGGGGTTGGTCCAAGCAGACCTTGCTGTTGCAAAATTGCCAGCAGCTTGCGCGGGGCGACTTCCTTGTTGCCGACGATTTCGACGTGGCCGGCTTCGACTTCGACATTGACCAGTTGCGGATAGTTGTCGATGACCGGATGGTATTGCTCGGCGAGCGTGAAAATGTAATCGCTTTCCAGACACTTGCCGTTCTTGCTGGTGCGCCGACAGGTATTGCGTTCATCCGTCACGACCTTGAGATAGCGTTGTACTGAAGGCAGCAAGGGAGTGGGTTGGCGGATGAAACTCGACGGCGACGTGAGTTCATACCAGCTGTCACCGCTGATAATCCAGCAAATGCCGGGCACCGTCCCCAGACTCAGCCAATGCAACAGGCGAGAGCCGCACTGGCTCGCGACCTCGATACCGGCGAATGGCGCTGAAATCGTCGCAAGTTGTATTTTTGCCTGATTGCGCCGCCACTCGCCAATACGATCGCGCTCAAGGGCCTTGCGTGCCAGTAGCCCACCCACGCTGTGCCCGATAAGGGTAATCTCGTGCTCACGCAGGTTGCCGGCCAACTCATCGAGTGCCGAAATGAGTCGGCTCGAACTTTGCACCAGACTTTCACGATCGTCATAACTGAAACAGACAGCCTGTTGTCCATGAAAGGCGTATAGCTGCGCGAGCGATCGAAACCGCCCGGCCGAGCCATTGCAGCCATGAACGAGGACAGCGACCGGG
>JANOQY010000336.1:0-2081 GCA_031414995.1 Betaproteobacteria bacterium | reverse complement strand
TGTGCTTGAAGAATTTCTACCGCTGGTAAAGGAAATATCAGTCGTGCTCGCGCGGGCGGAAGATGGCAAGACGGCTATTTTTCCAATCGCTGAAAACCAGCATGTGAACGGCATTCTCGATATCACCATTGCCCCGGCGCGCATTGCGCCTGCGATGGCGCATGAGGCTGAGCACATCGCCTCAAAGATCGCGGCAAAACTGGAATACGTCGGTGTGATGGCGGTGGAGTTTTTCGTCGTCGAACGTGATAAGGGAGAGAACACATTACTCGTCAACGAAATCGCTCCGCGCCCGCACAACAGCGGGCACTACACGATCGACGCCTGCCGCACCTCGCAGTTTGAACAACAGGTGCGTGTATTGTGCGGCTTGCCAATGGGCGACCCTTCGCTACACACACCTGCCGTGATGTTAAATCTGATGGGCGATATCTGGCGCGGCGTGAACAAGGAAACCGCGCCCGATTGGCAAGCAGCATTGAAGCATCCCGGCGCACATCTGCACCTCTACGGCAAACGTCAGGCCCGTGCCGGCCGCAAGATGGGGCATGTGACGATCTGCGATGCCGACCAAACCACCGCGCTCGCAGTCGCGATGGAAATCAAGCGCGAGCTCGGCAAAAAATAGTTCGCACGCCAAATCCGAAACGCAATCTGGACGCGTCTTACGCTTGTATTCCACTTTTTCGGAGGGTAACCATGCAATCGTTCAAACGTTTTTCATCGTTTTTTTCTACGCTCATGGTCGTCAGCGCGTTTGGGCTGGCCACCACATCAGCAGCCGCCTGGGATTGGTCATGGGGCGCGAAAGTATCCGGCTCCGGCACGATCAAAGCCGAAGCGCGCAGCGTGAGCGGCTTCACCGGCATTTCGCTGAACATTCCTGCCAAAGTAGAAATCGTTCAGGGTGGCAGCGAAGGTGTCAGCGTTGAAACCGATGACAACATCCTGCCACTGATTGAAACCGTTGTAGAGGGCGACAAACTGAAAATCCGCTTCAAGGATCGTAATATGTCGGTCAGCACCAAGACGCTCAAGATGACGGTCAATGTGAAGTCGCTCGACAGTATCGCGGTTGCAGGATCGGGTGATGTGAATGCCGCAAAGCTGCAAGTGGCAACGCTAAAAACCAGTATCGCGGGTGCGGGCGACGTACGTATTGCTGCGCTCGACGCTGACACCTTGACGGTGTCCATTGCTGGCAGTGGTGATTTTTCAGCCGGCGGCAAAGCCAACACGGTGGAAGCCAAGATCGCGGGCTCGGGCGACGTGAGAATGGAAAAGCTCGCGGCAAATAATGTGAAGCTCAGCATCGCAGGTTCTGGTGACGCGAAAGTCTGGGCGAAGGACACACTGAAAATCAGCGTCGCGGGCTCGGGCGATGTGGCCTATTACGGCGACGCGAAAGTGTCGCAGTCGGTGGCGGGATCGGGGAACGTGAAGCGATTGGGCGTTGCACCAGCGGGGAGCTGATCAATTGAAACTCTAGCATTGGCGAGCTTTTCAGGACATTTTATGCCTCAAAGGCGCGCCAGATGGCGATCTGCGCAATTATTAGTTGCCGTGAAGGCCGACGGTATGATGGTGTCCTCTTTCGGAAAATCATCATGACCTCAAACGCAATCTGGCATCGCCGCCCTTCAATGGCGGAGCTCAACTCCGCAAAAAATACCATGGTCGATCACATCGGCATCGAGTTCATCGAGCTCGGTGACGATTTCATCAAGGCGCGCATGCCTGTTGACCACAGAACCCACCAACCGATGGGTCTGTTGCACGGTGGCGCTTCTATTGCACTCGCGGAAACGCTGGGCAGCACCGGCGCATTCCTGTGCGTTGACCTCAACAAATACAATGTCGTTGGCCTCGAAATCAATGCCAACCATATCCGCAGCGTGCGCGATGGCTGGGTGATCGGCACCGCGCGGCCAATTCATCGTGGCAGAACAACGCAGCTATGGGAAATCCGTATCACGGACACAGCCGACAAGCTGGTATGCATATCGCGATTGACGATAGCGGTTCTCGAAAAACCAGTCGCTTGAGTTTCCCCTTGAAAGTCCACGCAACGTGAAGCGTAT